>JADGPR010000104.1 GCA_017882335.1 Bacteroidales bacterium
CGGACCATTTGCGCGCCTTTGTCGGGGATGTGCTGGGTGATGGCGGCCAGGAAGCCGGTGGGGGTGAAGACTTCGGCGACCAAGGCATCGTGCCGGATTTCCTGACAATGTTGCATGGCGTATTGGATTCTCCGGATATTCCCCTGAATGTTTCGAGGAGTTTTCTTCAAAGTGATCCGAACGTAAAGAAAATATCCAACCATATCACAAAAAAAGTTGCCGATAAACTGGAGGAATTGTTCAAAGAAAACCGCAAGAATTTTGAAGCAAAATGGGACGATATCAAGGTGTTCATCCAGTATGGCATCATTTCAGAACCAAACTTTTTCGACCGTGCGAAAAAATTCTGCCTTCTAAAAAATACCGATGGTAAGTATTTCACTTTTGATGAATATGAAAAAAAGGTAAAAAAATTACAGAAAGATAAGGACGGGAACCTGATCTACCTTTATACTAACAATATCAATGAACAGTACAATTTCATTGAGCCTGTCAAAGAACGTGGATATAACGTGCTGCTCATGGATGGCGTGATCGATGCACATTTCATCAATGCCCTGGAACAGAAATTCGAAAAAACCCGTTTTACGCGGGTTGATTCTGATACGGTCGACAAACTGATCAAAAAGGATGAAGCATTGCCGTCAAAGATTGATGATGAACAGAAAAAGATCCTGAAAGAACTGATCGAAAAGCAGGTGGATAAAAATAAATTTACGGTTGACCTTGAAAGCATGAGCGAAACCGAACAGCCCATGATGATCATGCAGCCGGAGTTCATGCGTAGGATGAAGGACATGTCGGCCCTTGGGGGAGGAATGTCGTATATGGGAGAACTTCCTGACCATTACAACCTCATCGTGAATTCAAACAGCCCGGTGATCGGCAATCTCCTGACCGAAACCGATGAAGTCAAACAAACATCCACCGTCAAGCACCTCTTCGACCTGGCGCTGCTTGCACAGAACATGCTGAAAGGAAAAGACCTCTCTGAGTTCATCAAGAGGAGTATGGAGATGGCCACTAAATAATTACGAATTACGAATTACGAATTACGAATTACGAATTACGAATTACGAATTACGAATTACAAATTACGAAAACAGAATAAAAAATACTCTGTGACTTTGTCACTTTGTAACTCTGTCACTTTATTCATTAATTTTGCAAAAAATCAAAACCAAAACTTATGAAACTATCAACCGGATGGATCGTTGCGATCGCCATTATTTTTGTCCTTTTTTTGCTTGCTGTATGGGGAACCAGCAGTTACAACAACCTTGTCACGAAAGAAGAAACTGTTAACCAGTCATGGGCAAATGTTCAGAATGTCTACCAACGCCGTTCTGACCTGATACCTAACCTCGTTGCCACTGTGAAAGGGGTTGCCAATTTCGAAAAGAGTACACTGACGGCAGTTATCGAAGCACGTGCAAATGCCTCTAAGGTGAACATCAATCCCAAAAACCTGGATGAAGCCTCACTTCAAAAGTTCCAGTCAGCACAGGACGGCATCAGCAGTTCCTTATCAAGGCTGATGGTAGTTGTGGAAAGATACCCGGAACTGAAGGCTACACAGAACTTCGCTGAATTACAGGCACAGCTGGAAGGAACGGAAAACCGCATTACAGTTGAAAGAAGAAACTTCAATGAAGCTGCCCAGGCCTATAACACTTATTTAAGGAGATTCCCGAATAGCATCTTTGCAGGAATGTTCGGATTCCAGAAGAAAGCCTATTTTGCAGCGCAAAAAGGAGCCGAGAATGCACCAAAAGTTGAATTTTAAGCGTTCTCTTCTTCATTAATCTTAATTATACAGAAATGAGTGTTTCAGCACGTGATTTCTTCTCACCGGAGGAGCAGGACGATATCAAGCAGGCGATCATGAATTCAGAGTTGGATACGTCGGGCGAGATAAGGATCCATATTGAAAGTGTTTGCAAAGGGGATGTCCTTGACCGGGCTGCTTACATTTTTAAAAAACTTGGAATGTCAAAAACCGAACAGCGAAATGGGGTATTAATCTATCTTGCAGTCAGGAACCGGAAATTTGCGATCATCGGCGATACAGGCATCCATAATGCCGTGCCAAAAGAGTTCTGGGATAATATTAAATCCAGGATGCTCGATTTCTTCCGGGATGAAAAATTTTGCGATGGATTGATCTATGCCATCACCGAATCCGGAGAACATCTTAAAAAATATTTTCCTCATAAAAAAGATGATATCAATGAGCTTCCGGATGATATTTCGTTTGGGAATAAGTGAGAGTGTGGAAGACAGAGGTCAGAGATCGGAAGTCAGATAATGACTTTATGAACTTTATAAACTTTATGAACTTTAAACTTTATGAACAGGTACAAAAAAATCCTATTTCTTCCGATTTTCATCATCTTTTCTATTACCCTGGCAGCCCAGGATATTCCAGTACGGCCTGTCCCTCCACGCCTAGTGAACGATTATGCAGCAGTTCTTTCGCCGGATGATGCAGCCCGCCTTGAACAAAAACTAGTCTCCTTTAATGATTCCACCTCAACCCAGATTGTTCTGGTCATCGTGAAATCGCTGAACGGTTATGACAAGAATGACTATGCACAGCGACTTGGACAGAAATGGGGTGTAGGGCAAAAAGGGAGTAACAATGGAGTTGTCATCCTGGTAAAGCCCAAATATCCGAATGAAAAAGGAGAAGTATCGATTCAGTCGGGTTACGGACTGGAAGGCGTGTTGCCTGATATCACCTGCAAACAGATCGTTGAAAATGAAATGATCCCAAAATTTGCCCAGGGCGATTATTACGGAGGAGTGTCAGCCGGGATAGCTGTGGTGATGTCGATCACGAAAGGTGAATTTACAGCCGGACAATACGGCAAAAGAGCCAGGCAACAGAAACCCTATGGCTTTTTGGTTCCCATCATCATCCTGATGATAATTGTCTTCTGGATCCGGATGAGCCGTGGAGGAACACATTCTGTCGGAAAAAGCATTCCCTTCTGGACATCTCTCTTTTTGCTCGGATCGATGGGACGCGGAGGCAGCGGCAGCTGGGGCAATTTTCAATCCGGTGGCGGTGATAGCGGCGGTGGATTCGGCGGATTCGGGGGCGGTGGTTTTGGCGGCGGAGGCGCCGGAGGTAGCTGGTGAGTTGGTGAACTGGCGAGCTGGTGAGTTTTTTCTTTGTGACTCTGTGACTTTGTGACTCTATTAAAGAAAATATTCCTTTTCTACTATACAGGTTTCCGCACTATGACCGTGGGAAGAAAACTCTGGATCATCATCCTGATCAAACTTTTTATCCTTTTCTTTGTTCTTCGTTTATTTTTCTTTCCGGATTTTCTCAAGTCAAGGTTCAATAACGACAAGGACCGCGGGGATTATGTGCGGGAACAGCTGATCCAAAGAAAATAAATTTACATTTTTTACTATTTTGGATTTTCCCTACATTTGATCTCTCACATCTTGTGATGCATTTTCATCTGTTCACTAAATAATCCTGCTTATGATTCTCAACATCGACCCTGGAATTGTGGATTGGTCGAGAGCGCAGTTTGCATTGACTGCAATGTATCATTGGTTGTTTGTGCCGCTGACACTTGGCTTATCTTTTCTGGTCGCCATTATGGAGACTATCTATCTGAAGACCGGAGACCCGGAATGGAAGCGGATCACGAAATTCTGGATGACACTGTTCGGAATCAATTTCGCTATCGGGATAGCCACGGGCATCATCCTGGAATTTGAATTTGGTACCAACTGGTCAAATTATTCCTGGTTTGTCGGCGATATTTTTGGCGCACCCCTTGCAATTGAAGCAATCATGGCCTTTTTTCTGGAGTCGACTTTCATTGCGGTCATGTTTTTCGGATGGAACAAGGTCAGCAAGAAGTTTCACCTCGCCTCCTCCTGGCTAACCGCAATCGGGGCAAACCTTTCGGCCCTTTGGATCTTGGTGGCCAATGCATGGATGCAATATCCCGTTGGGATGAAGTTCAACCCGGAAACGGCCAGGAATGAGATGCAGAATTTCTGGGATGTACTTTTTTCGCCGGTTGCAATTTATAAATTTTTGCATACCATTTCCTCAGGCTATGTTACGGCTGCCATCTTTATCCTGGGTATCAGTGCATGGCTCCTACTGAAGAAGCGGGAAACAGGGATGGCCCGTAAGAGCATTCTTGTGGCTGCCATTTTCGGGTTGATCATGTCGCTTTTTCTTGCCTTTACCGGTGACGGATCTGGATATACGATCGCCCAGTACCAACCCATGAAACTGGCTGCCATGGAAGGGCTTTACAAAGGGAAGAAAGCTAATGGGCTCATTCTGTTCGGCATTCCACAACCAGGAAAAAAGGCAGGTGATGGAAAAAATAGTTTTGTAGTAAAAGTGGAGATTTCCGGTTTGCTGTCCCTAATGGGATACCGCAATGTGGATGCATTCGTTCCCGGTGTCGAAGATATTCTTTACGGAGGTTATAAACCGGAGTTCCAGAATGTCCCTCCTGCAGAAAAGGAGATAGCCCTCCCGGTGAGTGAAAAGATCATACGCGGGAAACTCTCCATAACCGCCTTCGGTGATTTCAAAAAGGCGAAAAAAGCGGGAGATGAAGTTGCTGCTGCCAAAGCTGACAGCACCATGAAAGCCAACTTTGCCTATTTCGGCTACGGTTACCTGCAGTCGCCCGACGAAGCAGTGCCCAATGTACCGCTTACTTTTTATAGTTTCCGGACAATGGTGATCCTCGGATTCTATTTTATCCTGCTTTTCATCGTCGTTATCTATTTTCATTCGCAAAACCAACTGCAGGACAAGCGTTGGTTGCTTTGGATCATGCTCTGGACCATTCCCCTCGCTTACCTTGCCGGACAAGCCGGATGGATTGTTGCTGAGATGGGCAGGCAACCCTGGGTGATCCAGGACCTGTTGCCCACCCGGGCAGCGGTTTCCATGATCGAAACCACATCGATTCAGATCACTTTCTGGCTCTTTGCTGTATTATTTACAGCTTTGCTCATCGCAGAACTGATGATTATGACCCGGCAAATCAAGTTAGGACCAAAAGATGGAGGAACCAAGTGATGTTTGAATCCTTATCCCTGCTTACCTTGCAACAATACTGGTGGCTTATCATTTCCCTGCTGGGAGCCCTTCTCGTATTCCTGATGTTTGTCCAGGGCGGACAAACCCTGATCTTCCAGCTTGGAAAAACCGAAACCGAAATAAAGATCCTGGTCAACAGCCTCGGCCGCAAATGGGAGTTTACCTTTACCACCCTTGTGACCTTCGGCGGCGCTTTCTTCGCCTCCTTTCCTCTGTTTTATTCAACCAGCTTCGGTGGCGCCTACTGGGTATGGATGGCCATACTCTTCTGTTTTATCATCCAGGCGATTTCCTATGAATTCCGTACAAAGCCGAATAATTTCCTTGGGCAGAAGACTTATGAGATCTTCCTGTTCATCAACGGAGCCCTTGGAACCATCCTGATCGGAGTAGCAGTATCCACCTTCTTTACCGGATCGCAATTTTCCATTCAAAAGGAAAACCTGGCAGAACTTGCCAACCCCGTTATTTCACAGTGGCAGGGACCTGCCCATGGACTCGAAGCCGTATTGAACTGGCACAATATAGCCCTGGGGCTTGCCGTGTTCTTCCTTGCACGCATTCTTGGCATTCTCTATTTTATGAATACTGTGGATGAAAAGACGATCCTGGAAAGAGCCAGGAAACAGCTGCTGATTAATACTGTTCCGTTCCTTGTTTTCTTCCTTGCATATATAATTGCGTTGATTGTTTCCAAAGGATTTGCAGTGGATCCGGTTAGTAAAATTGTTTCGATGGAAGATTTCAAATACCTTCATAACCTGTTCGCAATGCCGGTGGTCTTGATCCTGTTCAAGGTAGGAGTGATTCTGGTTTTATGGGGAATTATTTTACCCCTCTGGAAATTTAAGAAAAGCGCATCAAAAGGAATCTGGTATGCCGGTATTGGTACCATCCTAACTGTCTTTTCCTTATTCCTGTTAGCCGGTTTTAATAATACGTCTTACTATCCGTCGACCTTCGACCTTCAGAGTTCACTGACCATCATGAACAGTTCATCGAGCCATTATACACTCACCGCCATGAGCTATGTTTCATTGCTGGTGCCCTTTGTATTGGCCTATATCTGGTATGCATGGCGTTCGATCAACAGGAAAAAGATCGA
>JADGPR010000058.1 GCA_017882335.1 Bacteroidales bacterium
GGATGCGCGGAAAGTAGAGGGTCATATTTCTTGCATTGCTATTTATTGTGTGCAAAAGGCAGTATGCAGGCCCGCTGACGAACATAAAGACATAAAAAACCAGTTGTTGCTAAGAATTAATCCTTCGAATGCATAAAAATTATCCGTACCTTGGAGCAAAACCAAAGATTTTCTATTTTTAAATGTAAAAAACGAAGAATGAAAAAAACTACTCTGGAATACAGGATGATGATGGAACGTAATCGATTAAAAATCCCCAATGCAAAACTATTAACGGGATCACTTATTGGTAAATATCCCATAATCCTTGATGGAGGCAGAACGACAATATTTATTTCCGATATAAGCAAGGAGTCTGAGACAAGAGAAAAGTATCAATTGCGAAAGGATAATAAGCTTTTTTTATTTGCTAAAAAACCCAAAACATAAATTCTATATTTTGGTAGGGAATCTATGTGGAAAGGGAGCAAATCCATGAAATCCATACGAAAGCGAATCATTGCTTATCTCCTTCGCATTTTCACCCAGCCGAAGGTAAAGGATCAAATTGCCAGATATGCCAAGGGTTTCATGGGAGAAGCATCGAGATATTCTTCAGGGTTCAAGGGAGAAGCAATTGAAACCAAAGATGCCTTTTTCATTCTTACCAAGTATATCAAAAGAGAGAAGATCACCAAAGCCGAAAAAAAACAGTTCGGACGACAAGTAGTTAATCTTTTGAAAGGCACTGGGGTGATTGTGCCAGTTATGTTGATTCCGCTGCCATTTATAAGCACGCTGCTATTGATTATAATGGATCACCTGCTACTCAGCATGAACATTCAAATCCTTCCATCATCGTTTTATCCTGAGAAGAAACAGGGGTTATTGACCCCCGAGGGTGTCGAAGAAGATTTGGAAAAGGTGGTTTATATAGAAAAGGGCATAAAGTGAAAGAAGATGCATCCCTGACCTGGTAATCCTAAGATGTTGCTTATTTTCCAGGGGTTGTCTTTTTGCATGCCATTACTTACCTGGCAGTTTTTGTTGGAGGAACTTTTGTTCCGGCTTTTCTTGCTTCACTTATACCTATGGCAACAGCCTGTTTCCTGTTTTTTACTTTACCGCCACTGCCATTTTTACCTGATTTTAAAGTTCCTTTCTTAAACTCATGCATTACTTCCCCAATTTTATCTTGAGATTTTTTTGAATACTTTGCCATGCTGTTTTTGTCAGTGATTACTAATCTGACAAAAGTAGTGTCAAGGAGATAAATAATGTTACATCATTTTATAAATGATTTATATAATTTCAGATCATTTTCACACAGCCTCACAGATGCGCACCAACTGTGGTAAAATTCCTCGCATTAAAATACCAGGAGACTGGATATCTAATAAAATAAGTGTAATTTTATCATCTGTTGTAAATCAAAGACCCTTGGCTTATGGTAAAACGTTTACACTTTCTTGCAATCGGCATTTTACTGGCTGTTTGCGCAGGACTGGAAATTCAGCCTATAACCGCCCAAAATTCATCCGCCCCAAAATTTCCCACTACCTGGTCGATAGTGGCATCGTATACAATTCCGGGGAAGGCTTCGGGCCTTGCTTGGGACGGTACATACATTTACTTCGGGATGTACTGGTCGAACGGGAACCAGGTTTATAAATTTGATCTGTCGAACGGAACCACCAGCCTGCAATGCACCGGCAGTTTCAGTGAATCTTATGGTCTTACATATAAATCCCCAAACCTGGTTAATATCATCCAGCCATCAAGCTCGTCACAGCCCGCCCAGATCAATGAGTTTACAATGAACGGAAGCCCGGTCGGGACCATCAGCCTGCCCGATCATTATATGTCGGGAGTAGCATACGATGCCGGTTCGTATTGGGTTTGCACATACTACCCCGAACCGGGAATAGTTTACCATCTCAATTCATCGGGAGGCATTATTTCACAGTTTGTCCCGCCTAATAATCAACCCTGGGATATCTGCTTACAGGGGTCTGACCTTTGGATTGCAGATTACTATGGTAACATGTTATATAAGGTCACATCAAGCGGTTCCCTCCTGGAAAGCCACGCCTCACAGGGCACAAATCCATCAGGTGTCGTTTACGATGGTACTTATCTCTGGTACTGTGACGGCGCCTTGGGTCAAAACAGCACACTGTATAAGATAGATCTTAATGGCAGCGGTACTCCCGTTATCAACGTACCTGTTACATCACATAATTACGGCACAATTACCATTGGAAATTCATCCACCTGGAACTGCCAGGTTCAGAATACGGGATCGATCGACCTGGTTATTAACAGTGTCGATATTCCAAGCGGACAGCCCATTTCAACAACTTTTGTTACACCGGCTACCATAACTCCCGGCAATTCCGTTAACATTCCTCTTACCTATACTCCCACAACCGGCGGAGCCCTCAATACACAGATCAGTATCAATTCAAATGACCCTATTAATCCTATGGTGAATGTTACTCTCACCGGTAACGCAGTAATCGCCGGCCCGCATATTAACATTCAAACCACCTCGCACGACTGGCAGGAGCGCAGGAAAAACGCTTACTCCCGCTGGTATCTCGAAGTGGGCAACGACGGGGACCAGACGCTTACCATTTCCGCACTCAATATGTCAGACCCACATTTCATTGTCGATCAGGGTATATCGCTGCCTTTGAATATCCCAACTTTGCAAACGGTTAAGATCGGTTTATGGTTTCATCCAACTGCAACCGGCCAGGATGCCGGGACACTCAGCATCATTTCAAACGACGCCGCGCAGAATCCCTTCAATATCGACCTGTCCGGAATTGGCATCGATACACTATATCCGCTTGGGACAAGCCTTTGGACATACATGATCACCGGGAGTTATGACAACAGCCTTAAATCCATCCGGGCAATTCCTGATATCACAGGAGATACTGTTGATGATGTGATTATTGGTTCGGAGGATGACTATGTGCGTTGTTTTAATGGTAACGCGTCCGTAACAGGGGATGTACTCTGGGAAACCTTTATCTATGCGGGTGCTGTTTACCTGCAGAATGCCATTGCCATTATCGATGACATTAATAACGATGGCTATAAGGATGTGATCGTAGGGACGGCATGGGGGGACCGCTCTGTGATTGCTCTTTCAGGAAAAACCGGGGCACAGCTGTGGAAGCACGATACCCATGAATATGGCGGCGGGGGCTGGGTTTATCAGGTCGATACCAAATACGATTATAACAACGACGGATTCCCTGATGTACTGGCTGCTGTGGGAGATGACGGTTCAAATACCGGCCCGCACAGGGTATATTGCCTGAATGGAAAGACCGGCCAGACCATCTGGAGCAGGTCGACCCAGGGTGCTGCCTTTTCGGTGATCGGGGTTGAGGATTTCACAGGCGATGGCAAGCCTGATGTGGTTGCAGGTGCAACTAACGCAAGCCAAACCAATGGCCGCGTCTTCGGCATGGATGGTGTTGACGGCTCAATCAAATGGACATTCAACCCTTTGGGCTCTTCAACCTGGGCGCTGATGCAAATCAACGATGTTACCGGCGATGGCATCAAGGACGTTGCCTCGGGTGATTTCAACGGCCATATTTACTTTCACGATGCCGTTACCGGGGCACAGGTGAAGGTCCTTTCAGTGGCAAGTGACATTATACTGCGTTTTGAGGATATGGGTGATGTGAATTCCGACGGCCATCCCGACATACTCGTCGCACACAGCGGTCCAACGGGAATCATCGTTGACGGATTTCAGAATACAATTTTATGGCAAGAGCCCCTTGCCGATCAGTCCTGGAATGTCACCAATATGGGCGATATCAACTGGGATGGTGTGAATGATGGGGCAATCGGGACTTTGTATTTAAACAATAATGCATATTTTCTTAATGGTAAAAACGGGAACCAGCTAACTGTCGTCCCGGAAGCAAATCCTGTGGATGCCTTGTCTTCGATTCCCGATATAGTCGGGGACGGAAGCAGGGAACTAATGGTTGGTGGACGCGATGGTTCAGTTTTTTGTCTCTCTGGCGGATATGACAGTTCGACTGTAGTCATTAATGAGAAGAAAAGCAAGGCATTGGGTGCAAAGATCTACCCAAATCCCTGTAAGGACGAATTTAATGTTTTTTTAAACATTTCCGTGTATTCAGATGTTAAAATTTCTGTGTGCGATATTACCGGCAGAACCCTTTGTACAAGGCTTATTTCAGGTGAATCCCCGGGCCCTCATACTTATTATTTCGACCGGAATGTTATTAATTTTGGCATGGATCAGCAGGGCATCGGTATCATTACAATAGAAACACAGCAGGGGGTATTCCATGGAAAGATTGTATTCAGGGATTAAATCTCAATAGCACCGCATGAAATGCGGTGATCAGGTGATGTCCCTTCCTGACAACCAAGAAGTGGTTGAATCGTTTTTCAACGGATGCTTATCCGTTTTTCACACAGCCTCACAGGCGCCCGCCAACTGGGAAACTTCATTTTCGGACTTTGTCAGGCGTAAGCTACCCTAAAATTCCATTCTTATATTTTCCCTCCAATTTAAATGTTTTAGATTTTTCAGTATCGGTCGAATATATTCATAAATTTGCATACCATATCAGCTGTTTCTAAATGTTATGATCCTTGAAATAAAATGAGAACATTTTTTCTTCTTTTCATGCTATCCTTCATTTTCCAAAATACTTTAATTGCACAAGAAAAGGGTATTAACACTACTGACGATAATGGAAAAGGAATCACAAGACCTTTATGCGGAGGTGTCGAACGTTGGGCTGTAAAAGTACTTACAGATGCCGCTGCTTCACAGGTTAACTATACTTCCAAATTTACAACCATAGATTCGCTGATCCATATTCCCACTATTCCAAATCAAAATGCACCCAGGATGCAGGGAATAGAATTTCAGTCGTACAGGATTACCTGTAATATCATTATCAAGAAAAATGAAAACGACAATGACTACCATCTTGTTCTTAAGGCTGGAAACGAAACTATGATTGGTGAAGTTCCCGACCCTGTTTGTGCTGTCGCCTCTCAATCGGCACATGTGAATGAGTTCATTGCAGCCCGTAACTGGGTCAACACGCATATCGGCTTAGACCCGGTTTCAAATGTAAATATACCATCCGTTGACATTACAGGAGTTGCGTTCGTTGATTTTCCTCACGGTCAGACAGGAGCGGCTCCAAACCAAATGGAAATTCATCCGATTCTCAACATTCATTTTACCGGCAATTCAGGCATAAACGACACTAAAGACAATGCTCCTGCTTTTAAGGTGAGTGTGAATCCATCCATTTTTTCAGAATCAGCCAATTTTCATATTACTTCGGATCATGAGATGTTTGGACGATGCAGTCTTGAAGTGTATTCGTTAACAGGAGACAGGGTGAAGAGCCTCGATGTTCCTGTTTCAAGTAAAAAAGAAATTAATTATACGTTCAACCGAAACGGTCTGACAAACGGAGTATACATTTACCGCATCCTCAATAACGAGTCGATATTGTACGAAGGGAAGATCATCGTTAAATAAGTTTTCCTGAATTCTTTCTTCAAAAAGACCGCCAATCCGCATTCCCACCCCCTCGTTGGCGTGCGTCCGCCAAAGGCGGATAAATCTTTGACGCGTGCCGAATCACTGCTCGTTTGTGAAGAGCTGACGAGTGATTCAACAAGGTTTAGCTAAAATTTATCGGCAATTACATTTTTGCCCTCAGGCCGGGCGGCCTTAATCTACTTTCTTTTGCTTCCACCAAAAGAAAGTAACAAAGAATAGTCACCGCTGCATGAAAATTGCTAAAAATCTTCGTCATTCGCTAAACTGCGGAAACTCGTCTCCCGATACGCCGCTACCGCGTCGATCGGGATCCTCAAACAGTCCGCAGTTTTTTACGCTCAATCCTTGATTTTCTTAACGTAATTTTCATGAGGCGGAAAAGAAGAATATAATCTACCAGTCTCCGCATAAGCAGCCTTGGCTGGGGTAATTGAACGAAGTGAAATTAACCCAGACGCAGCTGCGTTGCGGCGACGAGGCCTCCCGGCCTGAGGGAAAATCTAAAACAGCAGAAAACAAATAGATAATTCGAAGAGAGAAAAACCAGATAGAAAGAGAAAAGAATTGGTTGTTTAAGGTTATGTTTTAACTACTTTAAAGCAAAAAAATCCCTTTTCGGTTACAACACGTAAAATATAAATTCCGGGATCAATATTCCTGAAATCAACAACCATTGAATTACCACATAGTATTTTATTTCCAGAGCAATCCAGGACTGAATACTTCCTGATTCCTGTGATCTTATCAAGATAAAGAAAATCGATTACAGGGTTGGGGTAAATGGTAAAGTTTTCTTCCTGCTTGTCAATACCTGTGGCCGTTTCGCAGATAATATAGAGGCTTGAACTTTGGCGTTGCAGAACCATAGGGAATTCACTGCTGCCAGAAACAGGGGCTGATAAAAAAGTGATAGGATTAACGACCGGAGTGTTTACATTCTTATATCCCGGAAAATCCCCGTCATAACACCCGCTCAACCCTTGATAATTTGTTTTCACAAGAAAAAGGACAGTATCAATTTGTGAATTTTTAGAACCGGTCATTACAAATGCTCCACCGGAAATACATACTGCATTCAGCGGAAAAGTCAATGACGAATTGAAATACATATGACACCAATCGGTCATACCGGAGGTATTGGTTTTCAGGAGAACCCCCGTGTTATTGCTCACGCTGTTCAGAAGCACATATGATCCGTCCGAAATTTCGAGTATCTGATATGCCTGATTATTACCACTGTTAATATCATAATCGTAACAGAAAATGAGTGACCCATCAAGTCCGAGTTTAAGGATCACCGGGCTCCACCGCTGATCAGCAGGACTGTACTCCCCGGTTTTTGTGGAGCCAGTTACGACAAGAAAATGTGTTATAGATTCCATAATGTCGGTGGCATGCTGATCTGAATAATATGGCCAAGACGAACCTATAATGTTATAGGTTTTTGCCCATTTAAAAGAACCTGACATGGATAATTTCATGACCAGCATATCTCCCGATGGATCCTGGGAATCAGTAGATCCTGCAATGACAAGGCTTGTATCGCTTGTTTTAATAATTGAGTTGCCCATCTCATTAGCTATGGTTCCAAAGGTTTTTGACCATCTTACATTTCCTGTAGTATCAACAAGGGTCACAATGATGTCTTTCCCACCTGCTCCGTTTCCTGTGACAGTTCCGGTAACTGCGATGGTTGAATCATCGATCATCACGGCATCATTGAACATCTGTGAATCAGTAGTACCGAATGTCTTGCTCCACACGATATCACCATTCTCTTTAATCCTGGCCAATAATCCCTTGGTGCTTCCCGGAGTTGAATAACTATTGGCTGCAACATAAAGATCGCCATTCCTGGAAATGATCTTTTTCCCCCTAAGCGATGTATTGGTGTTATAGTATAAGTTCCAGATACTATCTCCATAGATATTGGTTTTCTCAAGAAATAACCTGGAATGGGTATTTGTCCTGGAAGCCCCGGTGATATAATAATAACCATTATAGAAACCAATATCATATCCGGTCAGATACTCTCCGTTTGAGTATGTTTTCTGGAAAGAAGTCTGGCCGGTTACATTGAGCCAGCCTGAAAGTAGCATGTAGCAAACAACTGTGGGGAAGAAAGCCGAGAATTTTTTCATAATTAAATTATTTATGATCAAAAATAAACCTTTTTATAATCTCAGTTATCTTTATTAAAATATTCATTTAAACGTATGTCGTTACATAAATCGATATCTCTTACTTTCACTTATTCATCTTCGCGTTACGCGTCACGACTTCGATTCCAACCTTACCTTCAAGATAGCTCTTCAACTCTGCAACCGAAATCTTCAGTTCACTGAACTTAATCCTGAATTCGCTTCGATCCCATTTAATAATGAGCATAAGAGGCCTGGAAAAATACCTGCTGATCCGGAAAGAAATTACAATTGGCAATACCAACAGGATTCCAAGCACAATGCCGGAACTTCTCCGTGAATAATGAAAATGACCTCTGTGAAGATCCGACAAATCATAAACATTAGCCACGAAAAGGTATAATAAGTAAACGAGGACGATATCCAAAATGACGCCCAGGAGGATCAGCCCAAGCCAGCCACGGGTCAGCCGGGCCTTTTTGATTGTTATTGAACCAATTTCCGGGTAACTTAGTTTTAAATTTCTTTTCCTGATCTTTATTCCATCCGTCTTTATGACAAGCCTGGGCCCGTTGTATAAGATGTCTTTCACCTGACTTATAAGTTTAGAGTTGCAATTTAGGGAATTCCGGGGCTAAAATTTATCGTCAATTACATTTTTGCCCTCAGGCCGGGCGGCCTCGTCACCGCAATCCCGAGTGCTCGGGACCTGGGCTAATCTCACTTCGTTCGATTACCCCAGCCAAGGCTGCTTATGCGGAGACTGGATTATTTTTCTTTTCTTGACTTTGGGTTTTCAGCAGGGCACCCACTCGGCGAAGGTTCCGTTAAAAGCCAGACGGAGAAGTGAGTACCGGAATAAAGAAAGAGGAACCTTATAATGTTCTTCGCGTCACACGCGTCCGCCAAAGGCGGATAAATCTGTGACGCGTGCCAACTGGTGAGTGTGGTTCACATTAAAATAAAATCTACAACGTCACCTTTTTTTGTCTTTTCAAGGACTTGTTCAAGTGATCCGCGAGGTTTAGGTTCCTTAAAGTAACAAATACCACTTGCAAAGTTTTTTACACTTGGTAATTCTTTTTCCAGGGTCTTCCAACCCAGGCTCCAGACATGGGGTGCATCAGTGGTATGAGGATGCTGTAAGACAATATCCGGTTTGAACTGCTTACACATATTTCTGAACTTTCCGGAAATTAATTTTTTATAGCTATCAGGCAGTGCTTTTGCTTGTCCACGTGGATTATAGGCGTTTAAGTCGTGACTTCCGAAAATCACCACTTTTTGTTCGTTTAATTGATAGAAATGTGTCTTTAAATCAAGAACCTTGATAAGCGAATTCTTTTGCGATTCCAATGGATAAAATTTCCCCGTCATACGATACATATTTTCCTTCACATCAAAAATTCCCACCATTTCAATATGTAATTTGTTCTCCGGGTGAAAAGTGTCTATCCCATAGGTAATAAAATCAGTAACTGCTTTGATTTTGTTCAATGACTTTCCAAAAAGATCGTTGAAAAACTGATCCGAAATTTGAATTGCCATTTCAAAAAACGTTTCAATATGCTCCTGTTCTAAGATCTGAGCATTATTAATGTGTAGAAGTTCTTTTGGATAGGCTCCGAATGATAAAAACCCGCCAGGAAGAAGGACAAAATCAAAGTGCATTTTTTGATATGTTTTCGACAGAAAGGCATCAAATCCTTTCTCAATTTCTTTATACCTGAACTTTCCTTCCTTATCATAGGAAAGCTGTTTGGTTATTAACCGTGCAATTTTATGTTTCTCGATCTCCATAGTGGTTTGCTTTTGCGGTTGATTGTATGTGACGTATTGGATATTCAGGACAAGCCTTTAAGACAAGCCTTTCCGTTAATTGATTTGGTCAACCTTATCCGGCACCTCATGCTGGAATTTTCTTGTTAAAAGCCACACATCGGCAATAATTGCGGCTATTATCATCATGAAGTCCTGATAAATGCCCAGGTTTAATGCCGCACTGATTCCGATTACTGCCCAAAGTGAGGGAATGATTAAGAGATACTTTGAAAACTTTTTATCACAGAGAAGAAAAAAGCCAAATGTTAAGATAATTGTAGGACAAGGTAATCCTATAGAGATTGTCCGGGATAAATTTTGCTCAATCAGGTAACCGACAATAGGATAGATTATCAGGCCATAGAGAATGAAAAAGTAACCGAAAAATGCCTGTAACGACATCTTAAATTCAAATTTCAGATTATACAATAAACCGCCTTCCCATGAGATAAACAAACCCTGCAGGATAAACAGCAAGCCAAATCCATAGGCAACTTTGTTAATTCCCGTAAAGAATCCGATATGATAAACAATCCCAATCCAAAGCCAGAGAATTGCGAGAATCCCTGCAACGAATTTGTCCTTTTGCTTAATCTTTGATCCGATTGCAAGGAATGCACAAACAACTAAAAGAAAGAGGATGATCTGGACCGGAAAAATCGAATGGTTGTACTTTTCAAAAACAGAGAAAAACTGTTCTGTTGTAAACGGTGTCTTCATATAGCCTTTGTTTAGTGAGTATTGATCCAAAAATAATATAAATTTTATAAAGTCAAATTTCTTCGTGACAATTGAAAAGTAAAAATAATGATATAATTGGAAAACGCCTGTCTGAAATTTCAGGCAGGCGTTTCCACAGATAACGCTGATCAGTTAAGATCAATGGTTTTTCATCCTTTTATTTCTTTAAGGGTGTTTTCTTCAGGATTTCCCCTTTGGGAGAGAACTTTACTTCATAACCCACTTTATCCTTTTTCAAATTCATCTCATAATTTAACACCTTGTCCGGGCCTTCAACTTTGGCAATATCTGTAATCATGAAACCAACAAAGTTCGTAGCAACTGAAGTTAATACGTCTTTAGGAAGATCGGATTCAATCATTATAGTCTCCGTTTCCAGCCATTCACCTGCTGAATTAAAATTGGCAGACATCCCAACTCCTTTGTCCTTGAAGGAAATTTCATAGTCTTTCTTTTCCATTTCATATTTGATATTGGTAGCAGCAGGGAATTTTTTTGCAAAGGATTCTTTTACTGCTGGTGGAACCTTATCAGGGGTGATCGTTTGAGTGAAACCCATAAAACATATCAGCAAGACCGCTGACAGCAATACAATGATTTTTTTCATGATTTTGATTTTTAATTGTTTGTGAAAATTGAACTATTGTTTTGGCTTACTGAACCATTTATCCGTCCAAATAGTGCGAAAATCGAGCAGGTACCCTTGATACAGGCTCTTGATCTACTTACTTTTAACCGTAAAATTTTTCAATGCTTTTCCGAGTTCGTCCAAATCGTGGTTAAATTTGAGCTTAAAGGAATCCCATTTGTCTTTTCCTTCTTCTTTATATTTCTCCAGCTTCTTTTTCATATCGCTGGTTTTTTGTTCTAATTCGACCAATTTCTTTTCGTATTTGGCTAAGTTTTCCTTTGTCCCATTTGCTATTCTTGCTTTGAGTTCACCAATACTTTTTTCATAAGAGTTGATTTTTTCTTCAGCGAGGGTAAAAATTGTTTTTTCCATTTTTGTATATTTTTTATTGTTTTAACTTGCCTTTCTGCTCATTCCAGTTTCCCTTTGCTTCCGTTGTGTTCGTTTTTGTGAAATTTGATTGTGAATGAATTTTCACAACAATACAAAAGTGCACCCCTTTATCAGGAGAACCGTTACATAACTTTGGGAATAAGTTACATCATTCACATATTCTCAAATAGATACTCAAGCGCATGCACATATGCAGATCAGGAAGGGTCGTTGAATAATGTTCGATTGGGATCATCCAAGAGAACGGTTAAATGATCTTTCGGATAATTGCAAATTATCCGAAGTTCCGGGCGGTCCCGAGAATTCGGGGCTGCTCAGCGGAGACATGAGGTATTATAAGTTATTCCATAGTTAATACGACTTTTAAAAAAAGGTGATATAGAAAACGAATCACAAGTATGAACCCCAGGGTCCCGAGTACTCGGGAGACCCAAATTCCGCCGCAGAGCGGGGTATTATACACTCCGACTTCGTCGGGATTGTTCGACTAACAAATTTTTTATCACTTCGTTCTAAAAATTTGAGTCTCACGAATAAATTTTTGCTGTAATTTCTTCACGGAAAACCACTTTTGCTCGTTAAAAAAGTGCTGTGACCTGGCACGCGCCACAGATTTATCCGCCTTTGGCGGACGCGCGCCAACCGGGATCCCGGGGAGGCTTATAAAACGCTTAATCCTTGTAAAAACAACAGTGTGCCTTATTGATGTTTCAACACTACCAATACTGTTCCTGTAAAGGAAGAAGTGCCGAAAGTGCCGGCTAAATCTCCACCCGTGTTTTTGTTGCCATTAAACACTAAGGTTAAAGGAAGAGGAGGCGAAGTCCCCAATATAAAATAGGCCATGGCACTACCGGTAATATTAGTATTGGAACCTGCCAGATTGCCGGACATCATTTTAGAATCTGTTCCATTATTCTCTGCCGGACTACAATTGCCGGATATCAGTTCCACGGTAACAACTGCCGGGATATTTAAGGTGCCCATTGTGCCATCCCATGAAACCATTACTGATTTCATCTCAAAGCTTAAATTTACGGTGCAAATCCCATGCTCGCCAGAGTTCCAGGTGATGCTACCAATCAGAGTAGAAGGGCCGCCAATGTATATTTTACCGGATTTAATAGAAGCAGCTATCGTCAATGCATCTCCTAAATGCACCTCCCGGTCCGGGTTGGCCAGAGAAGCCATTTTCATTGCCCTGAGTGCTTGCTTTGCACTGACTCCCTGCCCACTCATGATTGCTTGAATATACCCCATTGCACAGGGGGCTGCAAGGGAAGTTCCCTGCCAGGCTGTAGAATTATTCATCACCACCACATCCTGATCTTTATGCGCGAAATTAGCATGAATTCCGGGAATATTATCTGTAGATACAATCAGAACGTTGTTGTCCAGTACGTCGGCTATTCCCGTTAAGGTTCGCAAGTATTCCAAAAGATCGCCTAAGGGCATGTTTTCATTCCCTGCTGCAATAGTAATGACCAGGTTTTCACGAATTTGCGGGGGCAGGATAGCTATCGTCTTCAGGATGCCATACATAAAAGTAAACCAACAATCCCGGGCTTCAATTTTTTTTAAGGTATCCAGGGTAGCATAATCATAAGGGTTTTTGGTATCCAAACCGCCATTAAAAGATAAATTAATTAATGTGGTACCCCCGTTGTTTTTATTGGCTTCATTAATAATGGCAGGAATTTGTTTACTCAATGGAGCGTCTTCGCTCCCCCCGCCAAGAGTTACATCTTCACACTCATCCAATGTGCCTGCACAATTCTGTAAAGTCGATTGAACAGCTTGCCCATGGGCATATCCGCATTGATCTAAAATAGCCACACCGCTTTTCGGATAACTTATCACATTCGGGATTACCCCGTCTACTAAACCATTGGCCATCATAGTATTAATGAACGAGCTTGTCTGCGAGGAGTCTATGCCGATAAAATAATAACCAACAGAGGGTATTTTGGCCAGAATACTCCCTCCGTTAGCAGCAATTAATTGCGATGCATCAGCCTGGCTGGCAGTCATTTTAAAGAAAGCAATCATTTGCCCGGGGAAGGCCGTTAACCTGAAAGACTTGCCCTGGACGACATAGTTGATTTTAGCAGGTTCGGGATAAGTGCCGGTGTATTCGGTGGCATCGGTCAACAAATCTGTAACACCACTATTAGTATCTTTCTTTTTGCATGCTGTTATCAGCAGGATTGCCACACCCAGTAATACCAGGCTGTAAATCGATTTAATTTTAAGATTTTTCATAGGAAAAAGATTTTGGCTCTGTCGATCTTATTGTTAGTTTTTGTTAGTGATTATATTGCTGACGCCACTTGTGGAGTATGTATATGTTGTAAAGATAGGAAAAAAAGGGCAAAAGTCAATTCAAACAGAATCCTTTTTCAACAATCGGATTCAATTTCCTTTCTCCCCGTTGGCACGCGTCACAGACACGCGCACCAACTAGCGTTGAATCGTTTTTAAACGGATGCTTGTCCGATTCACAACGGATGCTTATCCGATTCACAACGGATGCTTATCCGATTCACAACGGATGCTTATCCGTTTTGTAACGTGTGCTTATGCGTTTACAAAGTGTAAATTACCAGGAATGATCTTTCACTATCCTTTCTATAAGGAATCTTGTTTTTTGTTAAGGACGATCAATGACCGGTCATGTGTCAGAAATTTATCCGCCTTTGGCAAACGCGCGCCAACTGGGTGTTGGCGTTAAAGTGGAAGATCACCCCGATCCGGATTTTTATCTTGGAGGTCTTGGTGGGGGCGGAGGAGAAGGTAATTGTATTTCAATTGATGGTTGTCTTGGCGGGGGAGGAGGAGGAGAAGATATTTGTATTTCAACCGATGGTGGTCTTGGAGCAGAGGGTTGAACTATTACTGTTTTATTACCGCGGTGATTGTGATGACGTTTATATTCTTTCTTTATTTCTTTATGTTTATCTTTTTTATGATGTGGGTTTTGTGCAAATAAAGAAGCACCGGCGAATAATAACATTAGAGCAATTGTGATTTTCTTTTTCATGATAGGTTTGTTGTTGTCAAAAAGTTGCCTTCAGGGAAGTAATAAATTATTCATCAAAGGTGCAACCCTTTATTTTGAAAACCGTTACACAACTTTGGGAATAAGTTACATCATTCACATATTCTCAAAAGTGCTGCACCTCTTCCCGGAACAATCATCTTCAGTCAGCAGTCAGCAGTCCTCAATCTCTGCCTTCCATTTTCCGCCCTCCGATCTCCGCCCTCCGATCTCTGACCTCCGTCCTCCGCCCTCAGCTAACAAAATTGTAACTAACAAATTTGTAACT
Source organism: Bacteroidales bacterium (assembly GCA_017882335.1). Classification (GTDB taxonomy): domain Bacteria; phylum Bacteroidota; class Bacteroidia; order Bacteroidales; family FEN-979; genus FEN-979. Next base: position 14,626 of record JADGPR010000058.1, read on the forward strand.
TACAAAATAGTTAGTTATCTTTGTGAAAAAGTTTACCATGAAAACACCTTTTATCTTCGGAAAAGTGGCTTCAGGGGATGATTTTACCGACAGGACACAAGAAATCAGCCGCTTAAAGATGAATTTTTTATCCGGGATCAACACGATCATTATTTCTCCCCGCCGATGGGGCAAATCGTCACTGGTCGAAAAAGCTGCATGTGAGACCAGGGAAGAAAACACGAACATCAGGATCATTTCGATCGATCTGTTCAATGTAAGAACCGAGGATGATTTTTACCGGAACCTTGCCGAACAGGTCATACGGGGAACTACCACAAGACTTTCGGAAATCCAGTCATTTGTGAAGAAATTTTTTAAACAATGGATTCCGAAAATCACTTTCTCGCCCGATCATACACAAGAATTTTCGCTTGGGTTAAACTGGGAAGAAGTTAAGAAACAACCTGACGAGATCCTTGATCTTCCTCAAAGGATCGCAAATGCTAAAGGATGGAAAATCATTCTCTGTATCGATGAATTCCAGAATATCGGTTTTTACAATGATACCTTGTCTTTTCAAAAACAACTGCGATCTCACTGGCAACGCCAGCCGGATGTTTCCTATTGTTTATTTGGGAGTAAACGGCACATGCTGATGAATGTGTTTACATCACCGTCAATGCCATTTTACAAATTCGGAGATATTGTTTTCCTTGAAAAAATAAAGACTTCTGACTGGGAACAATTTATCACTCATCGATTCAAAGCTACCGGAAAAGATATTCTACCGGAGCAATCAATCCGGATAGCTTCACTGGTAGAAAATCATCCCTATTATGTGCAGCAACTGGCTCAACAATGCTGGTTGAGATGCATAGAGAAAATAACCGATGAGATCATTGACCAATCTCATGAAGCATTGACATTGCAGCTTGGACTATTGTTTCAGAATCTTACCGAATCAATTAGCAATACGCAGCTAAATTATTTGCAGGCTATGATCAATGAAGAAACCCGACTAAGCTCAAGTGAGATTATCGGGAGATACCATTTGGGTACTTCGGCCAATGTGACCAGGATTAAAAATGCCCTTGGTGAAAAAGAGATCATCGACATACAACACGGTAAGAACGAGTTTCTTGATCCCCTATTCAAAACATGGTTGAAGAATTACTATTTCAAGGGGAAATGATCTCCCACCGCTCAGCGGAATTTGTGATCCTACGGAGTACTTAAATATATTAAACCCTTTCAGGGGTTAGTTTATTATTCTTTGCTTAACCTCCGGTGGAACCGGAGGTTATTGATTGGAAAAAATGCTCGCTTTGACCAGTCTTCGCCGGAACAAAATGACCACCTCCCCCATTGGCGCGCGTCTGTGACGCGTGCCGAATCATTGCCCGCCTGTGGCGAGCTGACAATTAATAAGTCCTCAATTTCTTTGTCTCCAAAACAACAGGTAAAAGTGAATCCATACCAGCATAATTTCTGGCGGAACTGAAATAATAATCTTCCGGATTTGAAACAATCATTTCTTCGACTGGATTGTTATGGATATAATCCAGTTTTTGATAAAAAAAATTGTTGCTGAATATTATCTCAGCATGATTACCATCCTGCCAGAATTTATAATTTTCAATTCTTTTGAGATATTTCCCATTATATTTAAACCTGGCTAACAACCACTCTTTTCTGCTCTCTGGTTCGTCTTCTATCTGTTGAATAATAGCTTTAGCGGTATACTTCTTTAAATCTCTCAGGATGTCAGGTAGTATTTGTCTTCCATTTGCTCTTGCAATCAAATGTAAATGACTTGACATTAGACACCAACCATAGATTTCGAGCCCTTTGTGCTTTTGGCAATAAATAAGAGATTCAACAAGTTTTAGCTTGTGATTTTTCCGGGTAAAAACATCCAACCAATCAACTACTGTGAGAGTGACGAAATATGCCTTTTCGTTTTCTCTCATTTTATATTTGTCAGACATGGGAATATTATAAGTTATTCCATAGTTAATCCGACTTTTAAAAAAAGGTGATATAGAAAACGAATAAATTTTTACTATACTTTTATTGAGGAAACAACTTTTGCTCGTTAAAAACGAGCTGTGACCTGGCACGCGTCACAGACGCGCGCCAACTGGTTAAAATGACAATGCTGGCACGCGTCATAGACGCGCGCCAACTGGGGTTCCACGAAGAAGACACGAAGTGTCACGAAGAACTTCACTAATAATTCGTAATCCGTAACTTAATCTTTGATGATCTTCGCCATCTTCAATGTCTTCTTATCGATAAGCCTTATAAAATATATTCCGGAAGGGAGGGAACTGATGTCGATCACTATCCTTTGTTCAGACACCTGCTTTCTGATGAGTTCATTACCGGTCAGATTCAGGACAGATAACTCCCCGACTTCAATTGTTCGTAAGGTTTCGACAGTTACCTTGCCGGATGAAGGGTTGGGATAAACGGATAATCCTGATAAGGGCGACGGAATGATTTCCACTGCATTGGACCCCCCGTTGGTTGTTTTTAAAATGGTTCCCATAAATCCAACGGCATAACCTGTCCGGGCTTCGGGAAAACAAATGGAATTCAATCCCGATGCCATGCCATCCGAATTCATTGTCCAGGTCGACCCTCCGTCGACCGTTTTCAGGATGACGGATTGGGTTGCCGCCTCACCCCCGGCGATATACCCGGTATCGGCATTGGCAAAGGAAATGGAGTTCAGCACATTGGAGGTTCCGCTTGGCAGCTGTGACCATGTTGCTCCGCCATCCGTTGTTTTTAATATCAGTCCGTATTCTCCTGCAATGAAGCCCGTACCTGCATCCTTAAAAAACACCGATTTAAGATTCAGATAGGATCCGCACTGCAGGTGAGCCCAGTTTATGCCACCGTCGGTCGTTTTCAGGATCTTTCCCGACCTTCCAACTGCATATCCCGAACTGGCATCTGGAAATGAAACTGAATTCAACCAGTCCCCTGTTGATTCCGTATATGAACGTGTCCAGGTATTCCCGCCGTCTGTTGTTTTCAAAATGGTCAAATGGTTTCCGACCGCATAACCTGTTTTGGGATCATGGAAATCAATTGCATAAAGATCCATATAAAGGTTTTCCGGGTCATTCCACTGGGATGTCCAGGCCAATCCCCCGTCCACGGTTCTCATGATTCTTCCCGTATATTGCCATGAGCCCACCACGAAACCCGTGTCTGGAGAGACAAAGAAAGCAGCGTTTACCCTGCATTCTGCAGACGAAGAGCTCCACGTCGTACCCCCGTCGGATGTTTTCAGAATGAGTGCACCCACTCCGGCTGATCCCACAATATATCCATGGCTCGCATCTGTAAAGCATGCTGAATAAAAAGAACTTTGTAAATAATTATTTAATGACGTCCATGTATTTCCGGTATCGGTAGTTTTTAAGATCGTTCCCAGGTCACCCACCGCATAACCTGTAGCACTATCGGAGAAGCAGACTGAATTCAGGTGGTACATCGCCTGGGTGGGCAATGTTTCCCATGTGATGCCGCCATCCATTGACCTGATCATGGTTCCCGATATGGTTCCGTCATCCAAACTGGAATAGCCGCCGGACAAATAAATGGTATCGGTGTTCATAAAGAAGAAAGAACTATAAGCACTTGTTATTCCCGACAATACCTGTGTCCAGGTGCTCCCGCCGTCAGTGGTTTTTAAGATGATCCCCGTATAATTAAACCCCTTCCCTCCGGCTGCATAGCCTGTAGTGGCACCGGTAAAGTGAATGGCATCCAGGAAGCACTGCGTCCCGCTGGTTAAAGTTATCCAGGTATTGCCGCCATTCGTTGTTCTAAATAGTGTTCCGACGGTGGTGCCATCCAGGAAACACAGCCCCCCGGCTGCATACCCGGTGTCTGCAGTGGGAAAACAGAGGGAAGATATCCAGGTTGTGGTACCGATCTCAGAAGTAGTCCAGTTTGTTCCTCCGTCAGTTGTCTTCAGGATGATCCCACCATAATCGACGGAATCCCCGCCGGCTGCAAACCCGGCACCGGAAGCAGTGAAATAGATTGAAAACAGGTTTTTCACCGTACCACTCTGTAATTTTGTCCAGGTTGTTCCCCCGTTAGTGGTTTTTAACAGGGTCCCGGAATCCCCTGCGATATAGCCGGTGCTGGCATCGGTAAAGCAAATTGAATTCAAAGAATTGGTTGTTCCTCCTGATATGATATTCCAGTTTGCACTTCCGTCCGTGCTTTGCATTATGGTTCCATGTTTCCCCACCATAAAAATCACACTTCCGGGCCTGACACATACCGCATTTAAATTATTGCTCTGCATCATGGGGGTCAGCCAGTTCCATTGAGAATAAATGTTGGCTGAGATTGTTGAAAGTAAAATCAGCAAGAAGATTTTTTTCATGTTACGAGATTTTGCCAGGGAGTATATGATGAGATGGTCCGGGTACCTTTTTATCGGATCAGCAATTTCAGAGTCTCAACCGTCGTGCCGGTCCGGATTTTGACAAGATACAATCCTTTCGCAAGGGAGCTCACATCCATTTCAAACTGTTCCCGGTTGCGGTAGGATTCCATCCGTACCCTTGTACCGGTGATCATATTCACGCTGACCAGGATCTCTCCCTGAATCCTCAGGTTCGCCCTGATGGTAACCCTGTCTTTGGCCGGGTTGGGAAAAATGCTGAAGCTGTTGCCCTTTGAAATGACCTCCCCGATCGAATTGGTTCCTCCATTGATTGTCTGAAGAATGGTTCCACCGGTACCCACGACATATCCTGTACTGACATCCGTAAAAAATACGGAAGTGAAGTAGCCTGCGATTGACTGGAACGACAAGGTCGACCAGGTCGTACCCCCATCACTGGTTTTCAGGATGATGGATTGGCTGGCAGTAGCAGATGTTCCTCCTGCTATATAGCCGGTACTCGCATCGGAAAAGAAAACCGATCTGAGATCCACATAAGTGCCGCTCGATTGGTCCGACCAGGTTACCCCGCCATCGGTTGTTTTCCTTATCAGCCCTCCTTCCCCGGCAATAAAACCAGTCCGGGCATCTGGAAAATAAACTGAATTGAAATTTAAGCCGGATGAAGGTTCATGCCGGGGATCTGACCATGTGGCACCCCCGTCAGCAGTTTTTAATAAGGTTCCAAATGCACCCACGATGTACCCTGTATCGGCACTGGTGAAAAAGACTGAGTAAAAATCATCCGCCGGTCCGCCTGACTGATAGGTCCATGAATCCCCGCCGTCGACGGTTTTTACCACGCCTCCATGTGAACCGACCGCATAGCCGGTATTGGCATCAGTGAAATAAAGCGAGTTAATGGAAATATAGGTGCTCCTGAAGGGGGTGGTCCAGGTGCTCCCCCCGTCGTTGGTTTTTCTGATGATGCCATCCCAGGAGCTGTACCCGTCATATCCCGCGGCACAACCATGCATTTCGTCAGTAAAGAAAACCGTATTAAAGCCGAAGACCGTTCCACTTGGTATTTTTGTCCAGGTTGATCCCCCATTAAGGGTTTTCAGGATCGTTCCGTCCTCCCCCACAGCATAACCGATATCGCTGCTTATGAATCGAACTGAACGTAAATTATGAGTGTCCCCTTCAGACAAGGGTATCCAGGAGGAACATCCATCCGTTGTTTTCAGGATTGCGCCGTAATATCCTACTCCATAAGCAGTCGATGGGTCTGGAAAGCATGCTGATATCAACTGATAGGATGTTCCGCCGGATAGCAACGTCCAGGTATTTCCCGCATCGGTTGTTTTCAGGGTCCCGCCGGAACTGCCAATTACATACCCTGTTGAATCATTCGTAAAGAAGACCGTTCTCGGAGCCGAGATACCCGGAGCGTATTTTAACGTCCAGGTGGCACCGGCATTTGTAGTCTTTAGGATGATGTCATCGTTAAAGGATCCCACAATGTATCCCTTACTGGCATCCGTAAAAAAGACTGAGGATAACCAGTTCCTCACGATGTGTTGGGTGGTCCAGGTGATCCCCCCGTTGGTAGTTTTTGCAATGACCCCTTCATTTGTGGCCGCCCCGGAAGTGCTGTACCGACCTACAACATAACCTGTGTCGGCGCAAGGGAAAAAGATGGAGGAAAAAAAGGATGAATTAGGAATCAGGGAAGAAGTCCAGGTCGAGCCTCCGTCCGTTGTTTTCATGATCAACCCTCCGTTGTTGTAGTCGACTCCTCCGCCTGCATATCCCGTTGTGGCACTGATGAAGAAAAGCGAATTCAGGTGGCTAGTGGTTCCGCTTGCCAATGCATGCCAGGTTACCCCGCCATTCGTGGTTTTCAGGAGGGTCCCCTGGTCTCCTGCAATGTAACCCGTTGCGGCATCCGTGAAAAAAACGGCATTTAATGTATGTGTCGTGCCACCTGACAATGCTGACCAGGTGGTTCCGCCATCCGTTGTTTTTAATATGGTCCCGCCATAGCCTGTGCAATAACCTGTATGGGTATCCGTAAAGCAGACTGAATTCAGGGCATTTCCCTGGGGCAGGGGATTCCTCCAGGTCCACTGGGAAAAGGAAGAAGCTGTTGTCAGCAGGAGACAGAGAAAACAGAGGATCGTTCTCATAGGGCAGGTTGTTGAACTACGAATTACGCATTACAAATTTACGCAGAAACTCAATCCCGTCTGCGGCTTCCACCTGTCAGGTGACAATACCCGGGTTCCTCCTGCGAAGACTGGTCAAAGCGAGCGGTTTTTCCAAAAATAGGCAAAATTGTTATTAATGTCAATAATATTTAAATATATTAATCCTGATTAATTCATTAGAAACTTAGAGACTGTTTAAATTTCATTTAGAAATTCGATTAACCATCAACCGAATCATGGATAACTGGATAAAAGCGATACCGGATTCGGGTAACCTTTCATA
>JADGPR010000011.1 GCA_017882335.1 Bacteroidales bacterium
CGCGAACCTTTTTATTTCGCTGTAAGAAAGGGCGTTTTCATGGGAAGTATCCATCCAGAACTTGTGACCAAAGCCATCGATCAGTTATACCTTAACATTCCATCTTTGGCAGGATCAGGTTTTCAAAAAGTGGAGTCTACCACCGGGAAGAAAGTGGATGCCAATATCTATGTTAATTACCGCCTGATCCGGCCTTTCATCTCAAACCTTCTCCAGGCCGATCAGCAGAATGAAACATATAAAGTAAGCTGGTTTGCCGATTGGAGTGGACTGGATGTCATCCTAAAAAAAGATGAGATGCTGATAAACGGCTTCACCACCATTGCGGATACCGGTTCCCAATACCTGGGGGTATTTTCAGGGCAGTCACCGCAAAAAACCAGCATGATGGGCATCCTCCCTGATAATATTTCCCGCTTCACCTGGCTGGGATTTAACACTATCGGCGATTTTTATCGGAACTTCCAAATCTTTGCCTCTAAAAACCCGGGCTACTATGACACTTACCACGGATTTCAGGATTTTGAAACACGCGAACAGGTTGTAGTTAAAGATTTTATTCTGCCCTGGATGGGGTCAGAACTCTGCATGGCAAGAGCGCTGAATAACCCCGAAACCATGCGAGAGGACCCTTATGCCATCGCAAAAGTTGCCGACAAACAGCTTGCAGACAGCCTGCTGGGTGAACTTGGAAAATTGTTCCCGAGAAAGAAAGATTCTGTTTCTTATCATAATGTGTCAATCCGGTTTCTGCCTTTTCCTGAGCTGGTACCCGGACTCTTCGGCATGGCTTTCAGCGATGTGCATACTACCTGCTATGCTTTTCTGGGTGATTATGTCATATTCGGGAATGATCTGCTGGCACTGAAAGATTTCATCGATCATTTTACTTACGGGAAGGTCCTGGAGAAAGACAAAACCTTCCAGGCCGTAAGCGAAAATATTTCTGACCAAACCAATGTATTTTACTACTTCAATACTGCACGGTCGCAACCAACGCTCAAAACTACTTTCAGTGACGAATTGAATGCCCAGATTGAACCGGTTTTTGACTCTCTGAAGAAATTTGAATCCATCGCATTGCAGTTTACCTGCAAAGGGAACATCTTTTACACCAGCCTTTTTATCCACTACAATCCCGCCTCAGACACACAGGGGCCGCTTGAGTGGCAGGCCACATTGGATACATTGGTAACCGGTATGCCTCAATCTATAAAAATCAGCAGGCTTGGTCCAAAGGCCGTTCTTGTCTTTGACCTGGCCAATAAGCTTTATTTGATCGATTCTGTAGGTAAAATTTCCTGGAAAGTGCCGGTATCCGGTAAACTCATGGGAAATCCTCAGGAGATTTATCTTAAAGTTGCCGATAGTTCCTGTTTCCTTTTTAATTCAGAAAGTCAATTACACCTTATTCATTCCGATGGAAAGTATGTGGAAGGATACCCGGTAAAACTCCCGGCCAGGGCTACAGGAAGCCTCACAATCTGCGAAATGGGTAAAAATAAAGAGACCCGGATCTTCATCCCTTTATCCGATAATAAAGTTCATGCCTTCAGTATCGATGGAAAAATTATCGGGAACTGGCTTAACCCGGGATTGAATGAAGGGATCAACCAGCCGGTGCAGGTCCTTCATAGCGGGAACAAGGATTTTGTCTTTATTATCGGTAAAAATGGTCACCTGTTGGTTACTGACAGGAAAGGGAAACCTCTCATGAATTCGGGAAAGAACCTTAGAATTTCCGTAAACAATTTGTTTTATATAAACAAAACCAACCGTAAAGGGCTTTTTCTCACCACAGACCCCACCGGTAAAGTTTTGTATTTCCAGGAAAGCGGAAGGACCTCGGAAGTAACTTTCAACATCTTCTCCAACAACCATACGTTCCTCTATGAAGACCTCAACAACGACGGTTCCTGTGAGTTCATCTTCTACGACCACAACAAGATCTATTTTTACAACCGGTTCTACAAGCTGACCTACAGTTATTTCTTCCGCAGGGATATCACCGTCCCTCCTTTTGTTATAGAATTGCCCGGGGGTGAAAAAAGAATCGCCGCCGTTTCAGGTTATGCAAATGAGATCTACCTTTTTGGCATCAATGGCCTGATCGATATCCTTCCGGGCATCAGGGGTAATACCGCATTTACAATTGGAAATCTTGGGACGGATCCAGGGCTTAAACTGCTGATCGGGGCAGGAAAAAACCTGAAGAGCTATTCGTTACCGAAGTAAGATGTTTTGGCCTTGTTTTACCGGGCGGCCGGTCTTCAGTTTATTGATTTTATAAAGCTGGTCCAGTTGTATCCCATAGGTCTGTGAAAGGAGATACAAGGTTTCTCCGGGTTTTACAACATGCCGGTCAATGGCTCCCTGCCGTTTTTTGGGTTCAAGATAAACCATCTGGCTTGGTACCAGCGGAGCATCTTTCTTCATGTCATTGAACTTCCGGATTTTTCGTTCAGATATATGAAATGCCTTTGCAACATTCTTTATGTTATCATTTTTCCGGAAAATAATAAACTGAAGTCCATTGTTCAGATACACCATTCTCTTCCCTGGGCCCTCTGCAAACAAATCAAATTTTGCTGCGGTTCCTATTTCATAGATGGAATCCAGGGCCGATGGAATGGAGTCATTGAAAACAAGAGAAAAATCTGCCACATCGAGTTGGTATAAATGGTAATCTTCGATCATTTTGATCAGGTGTTCCGCATATTGTGGATTGGTTGCATAACCACAGGCCTTAAGGCCATTGGCCCAACCTCTGTAATCCGTGATCTCCAGATTGAAAAGGGGTTTATACCGGTCACGCTGGGAGAGGAAATAAGAATGGTCCCTGAAAGATTCTTCAGGATTACTGTAATTACGGAAACATTCATTTTTGGTCTCGTCATCCTGGATAAACGTTTTCCCGGTCCATTCAATATGGCATTTAATACCGAAATGATTGTTGGCTTCTGTAGCCATCCGGCTTCTCCCGGCATTGGATTCATAAATTCCCTGGGCAAGGGTGATACTCGCAGGAATACGGTATTCCATCATCTCCTTGACCGCAATTTCACGATAAGTTGTGATGTATGATTTCACAGCTTCCTCAAAATTGTTAATCTGAGCGGAAGTGGTGGTACCATTAATGAATAAGCAAAAACAAGAAATGATCCTGGTCAATAATCGGATGCTGCCTGACATATTGATTACAATTTTTTCTCGCAGATTTTCGCAGATTGAAGGCTGATTCACGCAGAAAACTTTTTAGTATTAATATTTGCTCAGGTTCTTTTAACAAAATACTAATCTAATCTGCGAAAACCTACCTGCCGGTAGGCAGGTTTGCAGTAAATCTGCGGAAATCTGCGAGAACTATTTTATTTTATTTCTAACAAGATCCTTGAACCTTTGTCCCCGAACCTCAAAATTCTGGAATTCATCATAACTGGCAGCCGCCGGTGACAGCAGGCAAATGGAACCCTGCTTCGTAACATTTAAGACGACCTCCAGGAATTCATCAAACCGTGACAATAAAAACAACGTTTGCCCTGGGTTTTTAATATCCCTGATCTCATGCAAGATCCGCCGGCCGGCCTCACCGGTCAAGATCAGGTTTCTAACGGTGGATGCGGACAGGAATTTTGCAAGCCCTGAATAATCGATCCCACGGTCAAACCCTCCGAGGATGAGGGTATCCACATTACCAAGCGCCTTCACTGCTTCCATACAGGCTTCCGGGATCGTAGCAATGGAATCATTATAGAAATAAATTCCGTTGTACTCGCCCACATATTCGATCCGGTGTTCCAACCCCCTGAATGAAGATATCCCTTCCGAAATGATCCCGCGGTCAATGCCTAATTGTTTACAGACACCGATTGCCGCCATGATGTTCAGGAGGTTGTGGTCGCCTTTCAATTTTATTTTTTTTCTAAGGTCGAGGATCTCTTCAGTTTGTCCTCCGGAGGAATAAACGATCTGCCCGTTCTGCACACAGCAACCTTCAGCCGAAACAGTATGAAAGGAAAAAGGAAGAAAATGCCCGGGAATATTCATCGTTGAAATAAGCTGTCTGATCCTTTCATCATCGTTGTTGAAAAGGAAATAGTCACCAGGCACCTGGTACTTCGCAATGTTCATCTTTGCAACCTGGTAATCATGGAATGAACGGTACGCATCAAGATGTTCCTGGTAAAGATTGAGCAGCACTGCGATGTGAGGCGAATGGCTGATGTATTCAAGCTGGTGCGACGACAATTCAAAGACCAGGTTTGTCGCGGTACCAATCTCATCCACGACATCAAATGCAGGACGGCCGATATTTCCCATGAGAAGCGAATCTCTTTCAGCCAGTCTCAGAATATGGTGGATCAGGGTAGCAGTAGTACTTTTCCCCTTGGTTCCGGTAACTCCTATAACCTGGCGGCGAAACCGCCGGAGAAACAGATCCGTTTGTGAGGTTATTGATGTAGAATCAAGATCGAACGAAATGTCCTTTAAAGAAATACCGGGCGATTTCAGGATCCGGCCAAAGGCATTCAATCCTACCAGGTAACCTTCACCCAACCGGAAATCCACAAAATTGTCCCCATTTAGCAATTCATTTTCACGAACCGATTCATTAGCATCGGCAATTGTAATGGGAAGTTCCGGCAAAATGCGCCTTATCAACCGGTAACTTGATTGTCCTTCCCTCCCGAAGCCAAGGAGAAGCACCTTCTTGTTTTCCAATTCTGTCCTGATCAGATCAAGCATGGATTTTCGATCTTAACAGCACCTCGTATTTTTTCGGCAGGAAATGATTTTTATTAAACGAATGCAGGAGGGTGTCGGCATCAAAATTCCTGTACCGCGAATATAATTCTGAATCCTTATAAAGCTTCAGCAATTCAGGCAAGCCGGTTTCAGGAATCGTATTCATGGTCATCTGAAGTGCGGCATTTACCTCATCCACAGTTCCGATACAATCAAATGGTTTCGTACCAGTCATTCCGCAAAGCTGGCGGAGAAGAGGCCAAAGATCTACATCATTTAAAAGGTTTTTCCCGAATACCGATTCCAGTTTTTCCTGGGGAACGAAGGGAGAAAGAATGATGTACGTAAACAGGCATTTGGCACAACTCCCGCACCAGATATTGGTTTTACTTCCGACATTGCAACTTTTAAAAACATCGAAATACTTCGGGAATCCCGAAAACAACCGGGCGATCTGCAATTCATTTAATGGCCGGAGGAAACTGAAATATTCGATATCGGGAGTGATGAAATTGTTCACATAATACCTCAGGTCTTCCTCGAACTCCACCGATTTTGAATACTGGTGGTTGATCTCGGATCCTTTCACTGTCGACTCGTTGGCACTCGACTCATTCGATAATGCAATGTATTTTTTTCCGGATAAACCTGCTGCCAGAACAGATATGAATGCCAGCAATGCAGAAAAAGGCGTATGGCCGTTCAGGAATCCCTTTGCATTCAATTCAAGGAGAACCGGGTCAATGGTCCGTTCTACCTCTACGATCGAATCATAATAAAGTCCCATTTTCATCACAGTTCCCTTGTTTGCATCCCTCGGATTAAGGATCAGAGGTATGTTACCGTTACCGTTACCATTGTTATTGCCCAGGATCTCAAGCGTAACCACCGAATCCTTGCCACCACCCACTGGAACGATTGCAGTATTCTCAAGTTGAAGGGAAAATGGCTTAAACAGGTGTCCCGGTTCACTTTCAATCTGAATAAAATCTTCAGGTTTCATCGATATCCCGTTCAGGTATAAAAATTCTCCCAGTCCGTTATAATACAACTTTTTCCACCAGTTTACCTGCTCCTGTGAAAGCGAATGGCCACGAATGAACAGCTTCGGCGGACAGGCAGCTTTCCAGTAGCTGATGGATTCCACCATTCCGATCTGGAAAAGAATATTTTCAAGAAAAGGTTCATTGATATTACCGGGTATAAAAAACTCCTTTGCCGGAACCATCATCGTGGGATGAAATACATATTTATCCGAGAGAGAAAAATGAAACTGCACCCGTAATCCTTTATCTGAGTATTGATAATCAAAACCATCATAAGCTAAAAATGGATATTCGGCCCGTAGTCTAAGAAATTTTTCCTTGTTATTGTTTTTTGGCATGAAATGATATTAATTTTGCGTTTGTGCGACCACAAAAGTAATAATTTACGCCGAATAATGGAAAAGCCCATTATCAAACCACAACAAGGCATCATTCTGATTTCCGAGCCATCCTTGCGGGATTTTTACTTCCGGCAATCCATCGTGTTATTGGCGGAGCACAATGAAGAGGGTTCGTTCGGTATCATTATCAATAAACCCATTGAAGCTCAATTGAACGATATCCTGAAGGACTTTCCTGATTTCAATGCACCTGTTTACCTTGGAGGTCCGGTTAAGACCGACAGTATTTTCTTTCTTCATACCAAACCCGAAATTGAAGACAGTCTTGAGATCATGAAAGGATTATACTGGGGCGGTGATATGGAGACCATCCGGGAGATGATCAACCTACACAAGGTTACCGAAAATGATATCCGTTTTTATGTAGGTTATTCCGGATGGGACCCTGCGCAGCTTGACCGTGAGATCAGCGAGAAATCATGGATACTCTCCCACACCACGGTTGCAGAAGTGATTCACCCTAAACCCGAGAACCTGTGGCGTACTCATTTGAAGAACATGGGCAAGGATTATGCACTTTGGGCCAACTTCCCGGCCGACCCGTCTTTCAATTAGTTTTTCCCCGGAAGTATACATAGTATTTTAAGAACGGTAACACTCACGATCATGATCCGACACCTTGTAATGTTCAAACTTCGGGAGTTCAGCACACCGGAAGAGAAAAAGAAAGCAGCTGAAACTGTTCGCTCCGAATTGTGCGCCATGAAAAAAAAGATCCCGGAAATTCAGGAATTTGAGGTGGGTATCAATTTTACCGTCGATGATGCTGCCTATGACCTTGTGATCAATTCTTCGTTTTCTTCAAAGGAAGATCTTAAAGCCTACCAGGTTCATCCCGACCACCAGGCCTTTATATTATTCAACAAAAAATATTCGGCAAAAAAAGTCGTGCTGGATTATGAATACTAAAAATTAAGAATGAACAGAAAACTGTTTGAAGGAATAAAAAAAGATTTCTTTCTACTTTTAGAGACAGATATCAGGTTGAGATAAAATTTTATTCATCTAGCACAAAACAGAAGATGAAGACCCGGAATTTTTATAGTATTATTTTATTGATGGTCATTCTCATCATCCTTCAGTCTGACAAATCACATCAGATGACACAACCTGAAAACATTTTTGCCCCTGATGAATGGATCTTTTTGCAACGGTCATTTCCTTACGGGAAGATCGATGAAGCTGCACAGAATAAAGCTATTCAGCAAGCCCTGGAAGAAAGGGTGTTCCAGAAAAATAAAAATCTGCAGAATGAATGGGAATTTGTCGGGCCTGTTAACCTGGGAGGAAGGATCACTGACATTGAGGTTCCATCAGGAAGTGATAATACGGTATATACAGCCGCAGCTTCAGGAGGAATCTTCAAATCTTTCGACCGGGGAAATACCTGGTTTCCCATATTTGACGGGCAAGCGTCCATTGCCATCGGGGACCTTGCGATCTCACCCACTGATACGAATATGATTTATGCAGGCACTGGGGAACCCAATGCAGGCGGAGGATCGCTAGCCTATGATGGCAATGGTATTTATAAGTCGTCCAATGGCGGGCAAACTTGGCAAAACCTTGGCCTCGTTGAATGCGGCAGTACCGGCAAAATTGCTCTTGACCCGCTGAATCCTGATCGGATTTTCGTAGCTGTGATGGGTAAACTCTTTGCAAACAACCCGGAACGGGGTATTTACCGAAGTACAGATGGAGGTACTTCCTGGCAAAATGTCCTTTATGTATCAGATTCAACCGGGGGAATTGATGTTGTTCTGAACCCGCTAAACCCGAATATCATTTTTGCATCGCTATGGGAACGAATACGAAGGCCCAATCGACGCGTTTATGGAGGGCCAACCAGCGCAATTTACAAGTCAACCGATGGTGGATCTACCTGGAATAAGCTTGTTAACGGTTTACCGACACAGCAATTGGGCCGGATCAACCTTGCATTATGTTCCGGAAACCCTGCCATCATCTATGCCAGCATTATCGGAAAAAACGAAACTTTGATTGATGTCTATAAAAGTACGGATGCAGGCGATCATTGGATTGCCCTAAATGCAACATCGCTGATCTATACGACACCATATGACTGGTGGTTTGGAGGAGTGAAGGTAGATCCGGTCAACCCGAATGAGGTTTATTTACTGATGATGTACCCTTACAGGTCGCAAACAGGAGGGACCGGGCACGATTGGACAGAGATCGCAAGCGGAGCACATGTGGACCAACATGCCCTTTATCTATCCCCTACAAATCATCAATACCGGATTCTTGGAAATGACGGAGGTGTCAACTTTACTTCAGACAATTTCTTGACGGTCACCGGGACCGATCAGCAGAATCTTCCGATCGGACAATTCTACTGCATGGATGTATTCCCTGGTGGCAGCACGCCCAATTATCTCACCGGGGGTTTACAGGATAACGGAGTTGCCGAAAAATCAGATATTCCTCCACAGGAATGGCACCTTGTGGTGGGAGGCGACGGAGTACTGTCGAAGTTCGATCCGAATGATCCGCAGATCTTCTATGGCAGCTATCAATATGGCGGGTTCCAGTTTTCGAATCCGGCATACGGTTATTATTTTCCAAATGGATTCATAGCTGGAGACCGTTTTAACTGGAAATCCCCGATGACCATTTATAAACACCATTCAAGTATGGTGTTTATCGGCAGTAACCGGGTGTATAGATCTGCGAATTACGGATACACGGTGGATCCGATCAGTGCTGACCTGAGTAACGGACCAGGGAGCAGTTCTGTTGTTTACGGGACTGTGACAGCACTGGCTGTGGCGCCGTCAGATTCAGAATATATTTATGCCGGAACCGATGATGCCAATCTATGGGGAACCAGAAACGGCGGATCAACCTGGACAAAGATCAACACCGGGTTGCCTCAGCGGTGGGTTACTTCAGTGAAAGTTTCTGAGGGGAACCCGCTGGAAGTATTTGTGACCTTTTCGGGATACCGTTTCAACGACAGCATTGCCCATGTCTATCATTCCATTGATGGTGGATCAACATGGACGAATATCTGTGGGAACCTTCCCGACATCCCCGTCAATGACATCCTGCAGGATCCTGAATATCCTGCAATCCTTTATCTGGCGACGGATATAGGGGTCTACTATTCGAAAGACACTGGTTTACACTGGCAACTTTTAGGATCAACTCTTCCTTTGGTTCCCGTCAATGAATTGGCATTGCATGCTGATAGCCGTTATCTATATGCAGCTACTTATGGCAGGTCTATGTACAGGATCAACATTGGTGACATTACAGGGGTCAAAGAACTTTATACTGCAAAGCTGAGCTTGAATATTTTCCCGAACCCTATTCAAAATGAGTTCCATATTCAATTTACCATCAATAATGATCAGCCTGCGATAATTTTCATTTATAACATGCAAGGAATTCTTTTAAGAACAGAATACTTCGGGAACCTGCACAGAGGTGTCAATAATCTCCGTTTCCTCCGCAATGATCTGGGCGGGAATCAACTTCCGGCGGGCACTTATATTTTCAGATTAGTCAACGGGAATGCAGAAGGGATTATAAAAGGAGTTGTGCTTTAATAGCCATTCTAAGGAAGCCGTTTCCAACAATCCTGGGGTCTCCGATCTCCGATTGCATCAGCAATTGTTAATAAATTCCGATAAATACCTGATTTAAGTATTTAAAAAGGTTGCACAATTCGCAGATTCTATTCAATTTTGTTCACACAATCTTTTTACCACAATTTATCTCTGCCTATCATGCATGATACACCTATAAACTACGATGTTGTCAGAAGGCATATTCGGGAATGTAATATAAAAAATATTGGCAAAGCTTCCATCCGTGAAATAAAGCGGCTGATCAATAATATTGAGAAAGAAACCGGCGATCAGTTTGTCAGGATGGAAATGGGCGTACCGGGACTGGTTCCTCCCGAGGTCGGGATCAACGCAGAGATAGAGGCACTGAAGTCGGGTGTGGCTGCAATCTATCCGGAAATTGAAGGTATTGCTCCGCTCAAAAAGGAAGCAGCGCGGTTTGCAAAACTTTTTCTTGACATTGATGTGGATGAGGCTTGTTGTGTCCCTACGGTAGGTTCGATGCAGGGGGGATTCGCAGCTTTTATAACGTTGGCGAGAATCAATAAAGAGCGGGATACTACTTTGCTGATCGATCCCGGGTTTCCGGTTCATCACCAGCAGCATATCGTACTCGGGCAGAAGTTCGAGTCGTTTGATGTATATGATTTCCGCGGTGAAAAATTGAGGGATAAGCTTGAATCCTATTTTTCGAAAGGGAATATTCATTCGGTATTGTATTCCAACCCGAACAATCCATCCTGGATTTGTTTCACGGATCATGAATTGAAGATCATCGGTGACCTGGCCAATAAATACAACGTGGTCATCCTGGAGGATCTTGCTTATATCGGTATGGATTTCAGGAAGGATTATTCCAAACCAGGTGTTCCTCCATTCCAGCCTACGGTTGCCAAGTATACGGAGAACTACATCCTGCTGATTTCGAGTTCAAAAGCCTTCAGTTATGCCGGTCAGCGGGTATCCTGCATGTTCATCTCCAATAAGATCTTTCATTCCAAAATGCCGGATTTGCTAAGGTTTTACACGACCGATAATTTCGGAAGAGCCATGATATACGGAACCATTTATGCGTTGAGCGCCGGCACGAGCCATTCTGCTCAGTATGCACTTGCTGCGATGTTCAAAGCTGTGAATGACGGTACCTATAACTTTATTGAAGTCGTAAGGGAGTATGGTGAGAAGGCAAAGATCATGAAGAAGCTTTTTATTGACAATGGTTTTCATATCGTTTACGACCAGGATGAAGGAGTTCCGATCGCCGACGGGTTCTACTTTACTTTTGCCTACCCGGGATTTTCCGGTGAGCAACTTCTTGAAGAACTGTTATATTACGGAATCAGCGCCATTGCGCTTTCCATCACGGGGAGCCAGCGCAGTGAGGGGGTACGGGCCTGCGTTTCACTGGTAAAGCGGGAACAATTCCCTGCACTGGAATACCGGTTAAAAAAATTCCATGAACAGCATTCTTGATGCTGGATGCTGGATGCTGGATGCTGGATATGATGCCATCCGACCTCTGACCTCTGACCTCTGACTTCTGACTTCTGACTTGTGACTTCTGACTTCTAAATTAAATCAGTTCTAAATTGGCTATTTTCCCTTAAAAAACAGGGGTGTTTCCTCCCTTTATTCGGGAAATTTTCTGTAATTTCGTGCTATCGTTTCCGACAAAATATTTTAAATCTCAAAAATTTATGGCAAAAATCAAGGGTGATATCGTGATCAATGTAGAACGATGCAAAGGGTGTGAAGTTTGCATTGCCTCTTGCCCTTTTTCCACAATCGCTATGACCAAGGAAGTGAATGGCAAAGGGTATCATTATGCAGTTAAAGTCAATGACGATTGCACCGGTTGCATGAACTGTGCTATTGTTTGTCCTGATGGGGTGATCACCGTATACAGGGCGAAGGTAATGGCCGAGTAAAAAAACTAATAAACTATATCGAATGGGTGAACTCAGATTAATGAAAGGTAACGAGGCTGTTGCAGAAGCAGCGATCCGTGCCGGATGCGACGGGTATTTCGGATACCCCATCACACCCCAGTCAGAAATTATGGAATACCTGATGGCGATGAAGCCCTATGAGACAACAGGAATGGTTGTGCTGCAGGCAGAGAGTGAGACTGCTTCAGTCAACATGTTGTATGGCGGTGCCGGAACTGGAAAAATGGTGATGACATCTTCATCAAGTCCCGGTATCAGCCTCATGCAGGAAGGTATCAGTTACATGGCAGGTGCTGAATTGCCGGCATTGCTGGTGAATGTTACCAGGGGCGGTCCCGGCCTTGGCACAATCCAGCCTTCACAAGCTGATTATTTCCAGGCAGTGAAAGGTGGCGGACATGGCGACTACAAGATGATCGTCCTTGCTCCTGCTTCCGTTCAGGAAATGGCTGATTTTGCCAAGCTCGGATTCGAACTTGCGTTTAAATACAGGACCCCCGTGATGATCCTTTCTGATGGAGCCATCGGACAGATGATGGAAAAAGTGGAATTATTTGACCCTATCGCACGCAGGACGGATGCGGAACTGATCGCACAATGTCCCTGGGCTGCCACCGGGAAACCGAAAAACAGGGATCATATCATCATTACTTCACTCGATCTTGATCCGGCCGGACAGGAAAGAGTAAACCTGAAGCTCCAGGCAAAATACCGGCAAATAGAAAAAGATGAAGTCCGTTACGAGATGATCTCCTGTGAAGATGCCGAATATGTCTTTGTGGCATTCGGGCTTTCCGCACGCATCTGCCAGAAATCTATCGATATTGCCAGGGCTAAAGGAATCAAGGTAGGATTGTTTCGCCCCATTACCCTTTATCCTTTCCCGGTAAAACAGATCGCAGAACTTGCTAAGAAAGTGAAAGGCATGCTGGTTGTTGAGATGAATGCAGGACAGATGATTGAGGATGTAAGACTCGCTGCCGGCTGTTCCCTGAAGATCGAACATTATGGACGCTTTGGAGGTATCATCCCTGCTCCGGATGAAGTGGTGAGAGCAATGGAAAATCAAATAATCGGAGGCTGATATGGAAGAACAATTTGCAAAACTTGATATACGCAAGAACGAAAACATCGTTTACAAAAGAACCGATCTCCTTGTCGACCGTCCACTCAGTTATTGTCCCGGGTGTGGTCATGGCACCGTGCACAGGATGCTGATGGAAACCCTTGAAGAGATGGGGCTCCAGGATAAAACAATCGGTGTTTCACCCGTGGGCTGTTCTGTTCTCGCTTATGATTTCATGAATATCGACATGTTGGGTGCAGCGCATGGAAGAGCTCCCGCGCTGGCAACTGCCATCAAGAGGATGTGGCCTGACCGTTTTGTTTTCACCTACCAGGGCGACGGTGACCTTGCTGCTATCGGGACGGCTGAAACCATTCATGCATGCAACCGTGGAGAGCATTTCACCATGATTTTTATCAACAACGGGATCTATGGGATGACCGGAGGACAAATGGCCCCTACCACTCTGCCCAACATGCGCACGTCGACCTCCCCCTATGGAAGAGATACCAATATTATGGGATTTCCACTAAAAATGACTGAACTGGTAGCCCAGCTTCCGGGCACCTATTACGTGACACGCCAGGCGGTGCATACCCCATCAGCTGTCCGTAAGACTAAAAAAGCCATTCGAAAAGCCTTCGAAAACCAGAAGAATAAAACCGGAATTTCCTTTATTGAAGTTGTTTCCAACTGTAACTCCGGATGGAAAATGACCCCGGTACAATCCAACAAATGGATGGAAGAAAATATGTTCCCCTTCTATCCTTTGGGCGATATTAAGATTGATGGTGTTCTTGTCACACCAAAAGCCGAAACGGTAAAGGTTTAATTTTCGCAATTTCATGACCTGCTTACAGGCAGACAGGTTTCACAATTTCACAATTTATATTATGACTGAAGAAATAATCATTGCAGGATTTGGTGGGCAAGGTGTATTATCGATGGGAAAGATACTTGCTTATTCAGGAGTGATGCAGAACAAGGAAGTCAGCTGGATGCCTTCCTATGGCCCTGAAATGAGGGGTGGCACTGCAAATGTGACTGTCATCGTAAGTGATGAAAGGATCAGTTCGCCGATTCTGAATGCCTTTGACACGGCAATCATTCTCAACCAACAATCGATGGACAAATTCGAGAAAGCTGTAAAACCAGGTGGGCTGCTTATTTATGACCCGAATGGCATAACCCGACATCCTTCCCGCAAGGATATCAATATTTATTCAATAGATGCTTCAGACGAAGCAGGGAAACTGGGTCTTTCTAAAGTTTTTAACATGATCGTATTGGGTGGGTTCCTAAAGCTGAAACCGCTGGTTGCACCCGAATTCATCCATAAAGGACTTGAAAAATCCTTACCTGCACGGCACCATAAATTGATCCCGGATAACGAAAAAGCCATCGAGATCGGGAAAGGGTTACTGAAACCCTTGAATGTATTGAATTAACCGATGGAATTATCGCATCAGGAACTGTTTGATTTCCTCGAAGCAAAGTACGAGCAGTACAACCACCCTGAATTTATTGAAACCGACCCGATCTCGATACCGCACCGTTTCACCCGGAAAGAGGATATCGAGATCGCTGCTTTTCTGACGGCTACGATATCGTGGGGAAACAGGTTAAGTATTCTGAAAGATGCAGATAGACTTCTCGGGATGATGGGGTTTTCTCCTTATGAATTCATTCTTCATTCAGGCCGATACGAAACAGAACAGTTTGAGTCTTTTTATCATCGCACCTTCAACGGGACGGATTGCATATTCTTCCTTGAATCCTTAAAAAATATTTATCAGCATCACGATGGGCTGGAGTCCCTTTTTCTTCCGGATGATACAACCGGGATCAAAGGAGCATTGTGCCGATTCCGGTCAACATTCCTGGAAATTGATCATACCCACCGGTCGGAAAAACACGTTGCTGATCCCTTCAGGGGCGCTTCAGCCAAGCGGTTACTGATGTTCTTACGGTGGATGGTCAGGAACGACCATAGAGGTGTCGACTTTGGTTTATGGAATAAAATCTCACCTTCCATCCTGATGTGCCCATTGGATATACACAGTGGAAATGTGGCACGGAAACTCGGTTTGTTGAAACGAAAACAGAACGACTGGAAAGCCGTTGAAGAACTCACCGAAAACCTTCGGCAATTTGACCCGAAAGATCCGGTGAAATATGATTTTGCCCTGTTCGGCCTGGGTGTTTTTGAGAAGTTCTAAGGGTATATGCAGACAGCTACACCTTGTTCTGTGAAAACTATTGGATTCACGCTGCTGTGTTTTAGAAATGACAACCGGTCACATTTTGTGACCAGTTCGTTCTTTTCATTTTTTAAAAGTTCAAACATAAAATCTTCTGGAAACCTGAAATGGTTTCGTTTAACCTGCTGTTTTAATGCTTTTGTTGGAACATTGTAAAGTAATGCCAGGTCATAATCAACCATAACCTTTTTTCCCCTCATTGTAAAAATCATTACTTCGTAATTCGATTTTATAAGTTCTTGTGACATCTTCATATTAATTGTGTGTTGAAAAATTTCCTTTTATCGGGTGAATTGACAAAATGTGATATGTTTGTTTATAACTTTTATCTCACTTCTGGATTAACGTTATAATCGGTTTACAGGAGTAAAATTGCGTTTTTGAAATTAATTTAGATTTATTTTAAATAGTATGATTTTTTCGTACATTTGTGGCTTCATTCATAAAAACCACAAAATAAAATGAAAGCAATCTTATTAATTTTAGGCTTTATTATCATGACAATCCTGGCAAATTCACAAAGCACCAAATCGTTCTACGATTTCAAGACGACCACCATCGACGGACAGCCCTTTGATCTTTCCACGCTTAAAGGGAAAAAAGTCCTGGTTGTCAATACAGCTTCCAAATGCGGCAACACTCCACAATATGAGCAACTTGAGCAACTTTTTCAAAAATACGGAGGAGACAAATTCACCATCATCGGGTTTCCTGCAAATAACTTTCTCTCCCAGGAACCCGGCACCAATGCACAGATCAAAGAATTCTGCACGAAAAATTACGGTGTTACATTCCCTATGATGTCCAAGATCTCAGTAAAAGGCAAAGACCAGGATCCGATCTATCAATGGCTGACATCCTTAGATGAAAATGGAGTTATGGATGCCCCGGTGAAATGGAATTTTCAGAAATTCATGATCGATGAGAGTGGGAACCTCGTGGGAATGGTTGCCCCGGGAACTTCTCCGATGACAGACAAGATTGTGAACTGGATTGAGGGAGCATCAAAGTAACAATGCAGAATTAAGAATGCAGAATGCAGGAATGAGGATTAATTAAAAATTGATAATGGATAATTGATAATTAATTTCGCCATTTCACAATTTCGCTATTTTTAAGCCCACATGGGTGACATTATTCTATGGTTAATTAAAATTTGGATATGAAGAAATATCGGTGTATGGTTTGCGGCCATGTGTATGATGAAGCGGAGGGAGACCCTATTCGTGGATTTCCCCCAGGGACGAAGTTTGAAGATCTTCCGGATGACTGGACCTGTCCGGTTTGCGGAGTGGAAAAAGAGGAATATGTGGAGATGGAATGATGGTTGAGATGTGAGATTTTCCTTTTATCTTTGATCAAAATTTACAACCATGGAAAAAAGTATAAAAGGAACACTGACCGAGAAGAACCTGTTGAAAGCCTTTGCCGGGGAATCGCAGGCAAGAAACCGTTACACTTTCTTTGCAAAGCAGGCCAGGAAAGACGGTTATGAACAAATTGCTGCCCTGTTTGAAGAAACTGCGTCGAATGAAGAAGAACATGGGAAATTGTATTTCAAATGCCTGGAAGGAGGGCCTGTTGAGATTACAGCGACGTATCCTGCCGGTAAGATCGGAACAACTGCGGAGAACCTGAATGCTGCAGCAGAAGGAGAGCATGAAGAATGGACTGAATTGTACCCGGGATACTCCAGGATTGCTGCAGAAGAAGGGTTTCAGAAGGTGGCAACACTTTTCAAACTGATCGCCAGGATCGAGGAAGGGCATGACAAGAGATTCCGGACTTTGTTGAAGAACCTGGAAGAGAACAAGGTATTCGAAAGAGGAGAAAAGGTTTTCTGGATCTGTCGTAAATGCGGTCATGTTTATTTCGGAACCAAAGCATTGAATATTTGCCCGGTTTGCAGCCATCCCCTTTCCTATTATGAGATAAAAGCAGAAAACTATTAAATTCTCGTACAACGGAGAAAACGCAAAAAAAAAGGTCGTTGAGCAATCCCGGATTAGCTGGTAAAGCAGTAATCCTAAAGGATTACCAGGTTGCCTGTGAGAGCCGGCAGGCAAGTTTGCTTGGCCGGAGGGAAGTGCTCACGGGGAAAGCCAAATTCGGAATATTCGGAGATGGCAAAGAGGTGGCACAGATTGCCATGGCAAAGGTTTTCAGGGAAGGTGATTGGCGTTCAGGGTATTACCGCGACCAGACCTTCATGCTTGCTTCGGGGATGTTCGCACTGGAAGAATTTTTTGCCCAGCTTTATGGCGATACCGACTTAAAAGCCAACCCGGGTACCGGGGGCCGGTTGATGAACAACCATTTTGCCACCTGCTCGCTGGATGCAAAAGGGAAGTGGAAAGATCTGACAAAACAGAAAAATTCATCTGCCGACATCTCCCCTACTGCCGGCCAGATGCCACGGTTGCTGGGACTTGCATTGGCCTCCAAATTATTCAGGAATAATCCCGGACTCAAATCCTGTTCCGGATTCTCACATAACGGGGATGAAGTGGCTTTCGGAACCATCGGCGACGCCAGTACCTCAGAGGGCCATTTTTTTGAGACACTAAACGCTGCAGGGGTATTGCAGGTTCCTATGGCAGTTTCCATATGGGACGATGGATGGGGAATCTCCGTCCCGAAGAAATATCAAACCACCAAAGAAAACATTTCCGAACTGTTAAAAGGTTTTGAACAAAAGAAAAATGAGCCCGGTTTCCTGATCTACCGTGAAAACGGATGGGATTACCCTGCCCTTTGCCGGATGTATGAAGAAGGGATCAGTCTCTGTAGGAAAAATCATGTTCCCGTATTGTTCCATATTACCGGTCTCACCCAGCCCCAGGGCCATTCCACCTCCGGGTCTCACGAAAGATACAAGACGAAAGAACAGCTTGATTGGGAAAAGGAATTCGATTGTATCGTACAGTTGCGAAAATGGATCCTGGAGAATGAAATTGCAGGCAACGGGGAACTGGATGAAATTGAAGCTGCAGCAGTAGAAAAGGTAAAGACAGCAAGAGACAAGGCATGGAGTGATTTCCAGGATCCGATCAAAAAGGAACGGGAACTCCTTATCCGGACTGTCAAAACGACTCATTGTCCTTGCAAAAAACAGCAACGGATCGATGCAATCGTTGAGGATCTTCAAAAGATCACAGAGCCTATCCGTAAGGATATCATTTCGTCAGGGAAAAAGATCCTGCGCGATGTTTGTACAACCTGCAGCCTGAAAAAACCCATGAAGGCCGATCTCTCCGCCTGGCTTGAAGAGCAACTGAAACTCAATGCCGACCGATTTAGTTCACACCTGTACAGCGAGTCTGCAAAAAGCGCATTGAATGTGGAAGGAGTCGCCCCAGAATTTCGTGAAGATTCCCGCGTGGTTACCGGACGGGAAGTTTTACAAGCCAACTTTGACCGAATTTTTGCCACAAACCCTTATGCATTGATCTTCGGCGAAGATGTAGGAAAGATCGGAGGCGTTAACCAGACACTGGAAGGATTGCAAGCCAAATATGGAGACCTCAGGATCACTGATACCGGGATCAGGGAAGCAACGATCATCGGACAAGGAATCGGGCTTGCCATGAGGGGCCTCCGGCCGATCGCCGAAATCCAGTATTTTGATTACCTGCTTTACGGTTTGCAAGTAATCAGTGATGACCTTGCAACGCTTCATTACCGTACCAAAGGAGGCCAGAAAGCCCCGCTGATTATCAGTACACGCGGCCACCGGCTGGAAGGGATCTGGCATTCGGGGTCACCTTTAAGCATGGTCATCAACTCGATTCGAGGCGTTTATGTGCTGGTTCCAAGAAACATGACCCAGGCAGCCGGGTTCTACAATACCATGCTGGCTTCCGATGATCCGGCACTGATCATTGAACCCCTGAACGGGTACCGGCTCAAAGAGAAATTGCCCGTAAACATCGGGGAATACAGAATTCCCATTGGCATCCCGGAAAAACTCACAGAAGGAACTGATGTCACCCTTGTCACCTATGGCGCATGTGTAAGGATCGCACTCGAAGCCGTTCAGCAATTAGAGGATTTCGGTATCTCGGTCGAATTGATCGATGTAAGGTCGTTACTTCCGTTCGACCGTAATCACGCAATTCTTGAGTCCTTAAAAAAAACAAGCAAGATCGTCTTTTTTGATGAAGATGTTCCCGGAGGGGCTACAGCATATATGATCCAGAAAGTGCTGGAAGAACAGGGAGGTTTCAAGTACCTGGATGCAGAACCCAGAACACTGACGGCGAATGACCACCGGCCTGCCTACAGTACCGACGGTGATTATTTTTCCAATCCGAATGCAGAAGATGTGTTTGATCTTGTTTATGAGATGATGCACAATTACAGCCCTGCACGATTTCCAACGCTCTATTGAGGCCATGACCCTTCAGCCAGTTTTGACGGAAGACGGATCCACAACGTTGTTCATTCCTGAGTTGAATGAGCATTATCATTCCATCCATGGAGCCGTGCAGGAATCCATGCATATCTTTATCCGGGAGGGTTACGAACAGATCCGTAATTTTCCTGCCTGTATCTTTGAAGCCGGCTTCGGCACCGGGTTAAATGCATTCCTCACATTCCTGGTTTCGGAAAAAGAAGGAAGGTCCATCCATTATTCAGCGATCGAGAAATACCCGCTTGAAGATCACCTTGTCCGTTTGTTGAATTACCCCGAAAAGACGGATCCCGCGAAAGCGGAAGTTTTTCAGGCAATCCACGATGCTCCCTGGGGACAGGATATCCGGATATCAGAACATTTTACTCTTCACAAAATAAAGGGCGACCTGCGTAAAGTTCAATTGCCGGATGCAGCTTATGACCTTGTTTATTTTGATGCATTCGGTCCGGCAGTGCAACCGGAACTGTGGACAGAAGAAATCTTCCGGATGATTTATCAATCGATGAAAGAAGACTCCTGCCTTGTTACCTATTCTGTGAAAGGATCGGTGACAAGGGCGTTAAAAGCCGCCGGGTTTAGCCTGGAGAAACTGCCCGGCCCACCAGGGAAGAGGGAAATGACAAGGGCAACCAAAAAGGATCAATGATGGAAAATAAAAGGTTCAATATCCGGGTATACGGATTCCTGATCAACGAAGGAAGGATCCTGGTGACCGATGAATTCCGCCTGGGAATATTCATGACAAAGTTCCCCGGAGGCGGACTTATCTATGGTGAAGGGATGATCGACTGCCTGAAAAGGGAATTCATGGAAGAACTCAACATGGAGATCGGCAAAATCTTACACTACTATACCACTGATTTTTTTCTTGCTTCCAAGCTATTGCCGGTCGAATCACAGCTGATCAACGTGTATTACCTGGTACAGGCAAAAAAACCATATCCTTTTAAGACTACCGATAAAAAATTCGATTTCCCCGAAGTGGTGGATGGTGTACAATGTTTCCGGTGGATCCCAATCACGGAATTAACAGAAGAGGAATTCACCTTCCCCCTCGACAAATTCATCGTGCATAAATTAAAAAAGGATTTTGGAGATTAGTTTTCCTTCAAGACATACTCATCGTATTCAATTTCAAACCTGAGTTTATGCCTCGACTCCTCCAGTGCCAGGTTCAGGAATAGGCTTTTCATTACCGGATCGGTGGTTTCTTCCGACAGGAATGAGTAAAGCCTGAAAGCTTTCTTCTCTTTTTTCATCGCCAGGATGAGCGCATCAGCATAATTCATATCAGGTTTTGGCGTCACATCCACAAGGTAATCGGCGATCTTCATATCTCTTACCGTTTCGCCGGGCAGTTTTAGAGTTTTCTCATCCTTAATCCCCAATAAACGCGATTTGTGCTTCATCTCTTCACCAGCAAACTCCAGGAATACTTTTTTAATCTGGTTATTCTTCGACCTTGCGGCAAGATCCGAATAAAAATCCACTGCTTCCTGTTCCGCCCTGATTGCAAAATCCAGGATATCTTCTACACTAGTAAATACTTTCATCTGATTTTTTATTAACCGTTTAAATTATATCTTGTTAACTCAACCCCTGGGTGATTTAAGCCCAACCACCTCTCCCCCATCATCCCCTCTCCTGAAGGAGAGGGGGACGGGGGGGTGAAGCTAAATGGATGTTCAATCCATCATTTTACTTTAAATGCATTTTCAAAATCTTCTTCGAAACGCTTCACTACCGCATCGCACCCATAATCAAAGATACGGTTGAAATCATCTTCGCCGGTTGCATGGAATGAAAGTTTTGAAAACTCCTTATCCTGAGGCAATAAGGAGATAAATTCCATGAACACATCTTTCGATGAGGACAGCGCGGCAAATCCAAATTTTTCAAGTATCCCCGACAGTTGTCCCAGGTTTGTCATTTCCGTTTTCGTTTTCATGAGGGCATCAAATTCCTGGATCACCTTCTGTGCATTGGTATAACTTCCACCTGTCTCGGCCGGGAAGGTTGCCGGTATAATAAGGTCGGCTTCTGCAGCGGTGGAGGTCATGAAATAATCCTGAACCATCACGAAATCTGCATTCCGGATCCATTCTTTTGGTTCCTCAGAGGTTGCACATCCAACGGGATCTTCACCGAAAATAAACAAATTGCGGATCGTTTTACCTGAAAGCAGTTTCAGCATATCCGGAACGGCCTGGGGAAGTGTCTTCGTCTGCCATGTTTCTTCCAGCGATTTAATGAAAACAAGATCTTTCATGGATTGTCCGCCCGGGCCGGCATCCGGCGTAATCCCCATATCAAACAATCCCTGTGAATTATTTTTCTCTTTCAGGGAGATGATGCCATTGGCGGTCTTTCCCAGTTTCCCGGTTATCATCGCCAGGATAAATAATTCCGTTGAGGCTGCCGAAGAGATCTCTTTCTCAGAGAAGATGAGGATCGCATTCATTTGCCTGTTATAATCTTCAGCAAACTGTGCAATCATTTCTTTCCCTGAAATCCCGGATAATTCCACCAACCGGTCGTAGTTCTCTTTAAGCAAAGCTGTTTTGTAATCTTTATATCCGGCAGTCCGGTCGTTCAGGAACAGTCTGTTTTCCATGCCGTTGGTGAGCAGGTAGTGGTTTACAGTCTTGATAAAATGGTAGTATGAGCCGATCTTCACAACCTCATCCACCTTATGTTCCATTGAATTTTTTTCTTTAACCGTAATCAATGAAACCGGGATCTTTTTCAGATGGCGCGCATTGTGCACGAGGAACCCTGTTACTGCATGATCCTGGTTGATTTCCGTTCCCAGGAGGAAGATCTTGCTCGCTTCGTTGATATTCCCCATCGGGACATTAAGCTCACAGTTCGACCGGTAAGCATCTCCCCTTCCCAGGTAATGAAAACTGGAGATGTTGTTCGTTTTTGCAGCAGCCCTTGCCAGTTTCTGGATCAGGTACATTTCTTCGTTTGAGAGGCGAGCGCCGGCAAAGAAAGCATTTTCGTCCGGTTTAACCGATGTGATCTTTTCCTTGAGTAGCGAAAAAGCTTTTTCGAAACTGACCGCCTGGAATTCACCGTTCACTTTCAACATTGGTTGGATGATGCGTGTCGGATCGTTCAAGTACTGATATCCGAATTTGGGATATTTACACAGGTTTCCATCTTGATTTACCGGTCCTTTATTTCCGGTCACTTTCATCACAAAGCCATTCCTGTGATTCAGGATAATGGAACATCCCACCGAGCAATAGTTGCATATGGTTTCGACTTCCTCAGTTATTACCGGGCCTGGTTTGAACAACACATTTTCTGTCATGGCGCCGGTGGGGCAGGTAGAAAGGCACATCCCGCAGGATTCGCAGAATGTATCCTGGAGTGCATTGCCCATGCTGGGTGCGACAAATGTATCAAAACCCCGGTTGATGAACCCAAGTGCATTAGCGCCCACCACTTCCCGGCAGATACGGATACACCGTCCGCAAAGGATGCATTTATTGTTATCAATCTCGATGTAGGGGTGACGGAAATCCAAATTGTATTCTTTGAATTCGCCGGTAAACCCTTTCTGATTGGCGTTATAGATTGTTGAATATTTCTGCAGGTCGCAATCGAGGAATGCCACGCAACCACATTCAAGGCAGCGTTGGGTTTCCTGATTTGCAATGGTTTCTGATACATAACCCAATTCCACTTCATTGAAATTGAACCGTTGATCTGGTGCCAGGGTGGGCATTTCTTCCCGAAGCTGTTTCCCGAACCGATCAGTGAAATCCCCTGATACTTGTTTCTTAAAATTATCCTTACGGCTAGTAAAGGGTTTCACCGCCGGCTCAATCGGTAAATTCATCAGGTATTGATTGGCACTGGTGGAAGCAATCCTGGCCTGTGCGATGGCTTCGATAATGGTAGCGGGGCCGGTAACACCATCGCCGGCTGCAAAAATTGAAGAGATCCCGGTTTGAAGTGTATCTTTCTTTGCATCGATATCGCCCCATTTGTTGATCTGCAGGCTCCCGCCTTCTGCAGAGGCATTGATGTCGTCGATAAAATTCACATCGGTTTTTTGTCCGATGGCGGCGAGTGCATAATCAACTTCGATGGTGAAATCGGATCCCTCAACCGGTATCGGCCGTCTCCTGCCGGATGCATCGGGTTCCCCCAACTCCATTCGGATGCAGGTTATGGTTTTGAGTTTCCCGTCCACATCTTTGTTTACTTTATTGGGTAAGGTCAGGAATAAATATTCCACTCCTTCCAATTTTGATTCATGGATCTCGATGGGGTTGGCGGGCATTTCCTTTTCCGTTCTCCGGTAGATCACATAAACCTTTTTCGCATTACATCGGATAGAGGTCCTGCAGCAATCCATGGCCGTATTACCTCCGCCGATTACCGCAATGGTCTTCCCCGTGAAATCGTAACGCTGGCCCGTTGCTTCCATGTTCCGGAGAAAATCAATTCCCGAAAAAACATTTTCAGCATCATCGCCTTCGCAGCCGATCCCGGTCCCGCGCTGTGAGCCTATGGTCAGAATAGTAGCCTGGTATTTTTCTTTCAGTTCTTTATAGCTGAGGTTTTCTCCGAGTTTTTTATTGTAATGGATATTCACACCAAGATCGGTGATATTCTTTACTTCTTTATCCACAATGTCGTTAGGAAGGCGGTATTCGGGTATCCCGTAACGCAGCCAGCCGCCGGACTTTTCAGAGGCTTCAAAAATGTCAGCCTGGTGTCCCTCGATCTGGAGGAAATAAGCGGCAGACAAGCCCCCGGGGCCTGCCCCGATGATGGCAACTTTCTTGCCGGTGGAGGATTTTTTCTCAGGGACAAATTTCGTATCCGATGCCAGGTCAATGTCTGAAGCAAAGCGTTTGAGATAGTCGATGCCTACCGGTGCATCTTCGTCGAGCAGGTTCCTGCGACATTCTGCTTCACACGGGCGAACACAAACACGTCCGCAGATGGCCGGGAGCGGGTTCGTTTCCTTGATCAGTGCAACGGCATCGTTGTACAGACCTTTTTCAATAAGTGAAATATAACCCTGAACATCCACTCCTGCAGGGCAGGTCTGCTTACAGGGTCCGATGCAATCGGCATAGTGGTTGGAAAGCATAAGTTCAAGCGCCATTTTTCTTGACTTGCGGATGCCTTCGCTGTCGGTGATGATCTTCATTCCTTCGGTGATCTTGGTGGAGCAGGCCGGCTGGTGGCCACGCATGCCTTCCACTTCCACCACGCAAACATAGCAGGATGTGAAAGGTTCCAGGCGGTCGTCGTTACAGAGGGTGGGAATTTCGGTACCGTGTCGTCGGGAGAGTTCCAGGATGGTTTCGCCGGGGTTTCCTTTTACAATATTGCCATCGAGTATGATGTTAAAGAAATTTTCTTTCATCGTTGGAAAGTATTTTACAGGTTTTGTTGGATTTAATGAATTGTCAGGATAAAACGATCGATTCAAATTTGCACTTTGAGAAGCATACGCCGCATTGGGTGCAAATATCCTGGTTGATAAAATGAGGTTGTTTACGTTCGCCGGTAATGGCTTTCACTGGGCAATTCTTCAGGCAGACCAGGCACCCTGTGCATTTCTCCTGATCCACTGTATAGGTCAGCAACGGCCGGCAAACCTTTGCAGGACATTTTTTATGGAAGATGTGTGCCTCATATTCATCCCGGAAATACTTGATCGTTGTGAGTACCGGATTCGGAGCAGTCTGCCCCAGGCCGCATAGTGAATTATCCTTGATCTGGTATGCCAGTTCCTCAAGTTTTTCAAGATCGCCTTCTACGCCCTTGCCATCGGTGATCCGTTCGAGGATCTCCAGCATGCGCATGGTTCCCATCCGGCAGAAGGTACATTTGCCGCAGGATTCTTTACGGGTGAAATCGAGGAAAAACTTTGCCACATCCACCATACAGGTGGTTTCATCCATCACGACCATACCCCCTGAGCCCATGATGGCCCCGGTAGCATTCACCGAGTCATAATCCACGATAGTGTCGGCAAGATATTCAGGGATACAGCCGCCGGAAGGTCCTCCCATCTGGACAGCCTTGAACTTTTTATCTTTCTTGATCCCCCCACCCAGCTTAAAGATGACATCCCGGATGGTCATACCCATGGGTACCTCCACCAGTCCCGAATGACTTACCTTACCTGCAAGGGCGAATACCTTGGTTCCCTTGCTCTTCTCGGTTCCATAGGCAGCAAAAGCTGCGGCGCCGTTCATGATGATCCAGGGAATATTGGCGAAGGTTTCAACGTTGTTGATGTTTGTAGGTTTCTTCCACAAACCCGATGCAGCCGGGAATGGAGGACGTTTGCGGGGCATCCCGCGCTCGCCTTCCACCGAAGCGATCAGGGCAGTTTCTTCGCCGCATACAAAAGCGCCTGCTCCTTCCTTGATGTAAATATCAAAATCAAATCCATCGATCCCGAAAATATTCTTCCCCAGGTAACCTTTATCCCTGGCCTGTTTCAGTGCAATATTGAGCCGTTTTATGGCCAGGGGATATTCTGCACGGCAATAGATAACCCCCTGCGTAGCCTCTATCGCATAGGCTGCGATGATCATTCCTTCCAGCACCGAATGGGGATCACCTTCCAGGACAGACCGGTCCATGAATGCACCCGGGTCGCCTTCATCTGCATTGCAGATCACATATTTCTCTGCAGATTTATTAGCATTGGCGAATTTCCATTTCAAACCGGTAGGGAAACCTCCACCGCCACGGCCACGGATACCGGAATCGAGGATCGTCTGTATCACTTCCATTCTGGCTATTTTCCTGGTGGCGATCTTGCCGATGGCTTTGTAACCTTCGCGGGCTTCGTATTCTTCTATGGATTCCGGATCCATATAGCCGCAGTTCCGTAATACGATCTTCACCTGGGAGTCGAGGAAATTATTTTCAGGGGCATCGAACAGATCGCTGTAAACGATGTAATCGCGGATCGGATCTTTCTGGTTGATGTGTTTTTCGATCACCTCGATGGCCCGACCTTCCGTAACGTCGCCATAAATATAGGTCCCCGATTCATCCCTTATCTCAACCAGGGGTTCACGATAGCACATGCCGATGCAACTGGTCTTTTTAAGGTTGAAATCCAGTTTCTCGGTTTCTTTCATTGCTTTGATCTTCTCATACGTCTTGCCTGCGCCTGCTGCGATTCCACAGCTTCCAAGCCCAACAGTAACAGTAGTTGTTGTCATAGTATCTCGGTAGGATGGATTGATATTATATGATACAATAATGGAACACCTGCGGTGTTCATCGGTATATCTTTATTTTTTCGCTATTTCGCCATTTCGCTATTTGTCAATTGCTTTCTGTGATCCTGATGTTCTTAACGATCTTCGTGGCTTCATTACCGGTCAGTTTTCCATAGGTCTGGTCCCTGACCATCATCACCGGCGCCAGGGAACAGCATCCCAAACAGGCTACCGATTCCAGCGTATAGAAACGATCTTCGGTGGTTTCACCATCCCTGATCTTCAGTGCCTCTTCCAATGCCTCCGAAATTTCTTTTGCATTCTGAACATGACAGGCAGTGCCATGACAGACCTTGATGATGTGCTTTCCAACCGGTTTCAGGCGAAACTGGGAATAAAAGGTCGCCACCCCGAACATTTCGCTCAGGTTCAACCCTGTTTCAGTGGAGATCTTTTCAAATGCCATCCGCGGCAGGTAACCATATATCTCCTGTGTTCCCTGGAGCAAAGGGATCATGTTTCCTTTTTTTCCATTGTATTTCCGGATAAGCGGATCGATCAGTTCAAGATTGACCGGATCCAATTCTATATTGTTTTGAGCAATGTTGAATCGTGCAATTCGCATAGTAAAGTGTTAAGTGTTAAGTATTAAGTATTAAGTTTTAAGTGTTAATATCATCTTCCGTTTTCAAAAGTGATCACTGATATTCGTTTTTTTCCATCCATTTTAACGGTGAGGGGTTTTTCAAACTTTGCAATGTTAAAATATTGTGTCTTACGAAGATTTTTCTGTGCCTTTAAAATATCATACCGGATGAAACTTTTTGAAAATTCCGGCTGAATACAGAAATACCCGACATTCATGGAAGTCACGTTGTGAAAGAAATGCGATCCGGAAGATGCATCAAGTGGAAAACCTTCCATGCTGGTCTCCACGATCACTTTTGCATGGGAGATCTGGGGCCAGGTTACCGGCACACCGATCCAGCGGTCACGCGTACCCCATCGCCCCGGGCCAATCAGGATATAATTCCGGTTTTCCCGGATCATCTCAGCATTGATTTTATCCATTTCGTCGGCCATAGCAATGGTGTTCGATTTATCGAAGGTATCCGGATCAACAAAAACCACATCCCTGATATTATCCATCATCCCGTTGCCCATCTCCTTTTCGGAATAGAGAAGAATGTCTTCTTCCCGGATCTTCTCCATATCTATGTTATAATCCGTAGCATTACCGATCAATGGTTTTATCTGAAGGACATAAAATGAAGCCTTATTGTCATCATCCTTATTCAGGTCAACCGCAAATTCGATCTCTACAGGCGAACCCAGTGCTTCTTTTACAACATCCAGCACAACTTCGATGGTCTTTGCCAGTGGAATATAATTGTATTTGAGGATATCTGCGAAATTCACCACCCTGGGTCCGGCAGCACTTAATCCAGGAGTGATGCGGTTGTTGTCAAAGGAAAACACGGAAGCACAATGTTTCAGGCTTCCATGGCGTTCGGCATCTTCTATATCGAGTTTCCGCAAACCGGCATCTTCTCCTTCGAGGAGGTTGACATCTTCCTTTTTCAGGTCAACGGCATAAAAGCTGACTTGTGAGCCCTTGCATTGATCGACAGGTGAATTGATCTCGAGGTTCGGGTATTGAGGAGCAAAACGGTATGCGCGTTCCCCTTCCACCACGTATCTTCCCAAGCCAAGCGCTGCCACTGCAAACCCTTCTTCCGGCTTCATATGGGCAAACGGGTAGTAATTATAGGACAGGGCAACACCACTGATGTGCGGGTAAAAAACATCCTCAAAATGATTACCTACTACTTCCTGGATGACTACGGCCATTTTCTCCTGTTCGATCTTGTAATTGATGGCTTCGATGTATCCTTTTGCAGTTTTGGAATAGACCGATGCATAGACAAGTTTAATTGCATTCATCAACTGTTCAAGGCGAATAT
Organism: Bacteroidales bacterium; assembly: GCA_017882335.1. GTDB lineage: Bacteria > Bacteroidota > Bacteroidia > Bacteroidales > FEN-979 > FEN-979. Next base: position 28,661 of record JADGPR010000011.1, read on the forward strand.
TTGGATCCGGATGAATATTGGGTATGAGGTACGTTTCAAATATCCCGGCAAAAGGCTGGTTTAGGGAGTCCTCAAAAAGCCCGGATGACCGGATAGCCAGCGGTTTGGTGATGGTTTTGATAATCAGTTTGAGTTTCCGGACCAGGGTATCCGTAAGTTTGCCTTCGATGAACCACTCCTTGATCTGATCATAATTCTCTTCAAAAACAGCCCGTTCCCGGAGTTTGTTCCGGTCAAGAAAATATTCAAACTCATCCGTTCCGATGATGGATGTTTTGGGTGTCCGGATATTGATATTCGGAATGTGCTGTGAAAAATCGTAATTGTAGATCAGGGTATTGATGAATGCCAGTCCGCGACCCTTTCCTCCCAATGCACCTTCGGTAAGCGTCAGGATGTTATGTTCATCAGTGATGGCTGATTCCTCGAAAGGAATGACTTTACCGATATTCTGTTCATTCCGGAAATCCTGGATCACACTGATGAGGTGTTCGCGAAGGCTGGCAGGATCCTTGAAATCCGTCACCTTGGCCGGGTTGAGGATCTTGGCCACCTGGATCTCGCCGCGGGCCATCAGCCATAAGGAGAAATGATCTTTCCGGGCATGGTACAACAGCGATTCCTCCGGGATGGTTCGCAGAAGATCTTCAAATTCCTTCAGCGATTTGGCCACGGCGATCTGGCGGCCTTCGTTATCGCGGTAAATAAAATTCCCGAAACCCAGGTAATGCGTAATGAAACTCTTGAAATCCAATAACAGGGTTTCCGAATTTTTATTGATAAAAGTAGTCTTCAGCTCATAAGCCTGGTTAGAATTCTCATCGTTTGACGACTGCAGCACGATGGGGAGTTCTTTGATCTCTTTCCGGGTTTGTTTCACCAGGCTGAATCCTGCAGTGTTGTTGAGTTTACCGTCTTTTTTAAATTTTACATCCGAGATCAGGCAGAGGATGAAATCCTTGTATTTTCCGAAGATATACATTGCCTCCTCGTAGGTGGAGGCAAGCAGGATCTTGGGACGGGCTTTTAACCGGAGGATCCGGTAGAGTTCATCGGTCGTGACATCTTCGATGATATGTTTGGTTTGTTCAAGAACGATGTTGTATAGATTCGGAAGGTACAACGAATAGTATTTCGGGGAATCTTCCACGAGCAGGATCACACGAACCATCCCGATGCTGGTATCATTCTCTACATTTATCTTGTCCTCCAGGTAATTGATCATGGCGAAGAAGATCTTGGAATCGCCGTTCCACACAAACACACGGTCAATCCAGGTAAGCTTTTCCGGTTCAGATTCGAACAAGGCAATATCCGTGTTGCTATTAAGCAGTGTGAAGACGGGAATATACTGGTATTTCTCCTTGATCTTTTTGCTCAGTTCAACCGGGAACTGCTTCTCCACGCCCATCATGATGATGACGAGATCATAGTGCTTGGTTTCAAGTTGTTCAAACACCTCCTCCGACGAAGAAACCCCGGTAATACGGGGCATCGTGCTCAGGCTGAGCTGGTAGAATTCGCCAAGCACATGTTCCGAGAAACGGCCTTCTTTTTCAATGCTGTAGGCATCGTACAGGTTGGCAACCAGCAGGATCTCCTTGACTTTGAAAGGCATGAGGTCGTGGTAAAGATCCCGGTTATAATTGTTCCGGTTGAGGAACGTTTGCAAAAGCTGGCGGCTGTATTTGGTCGATTCAGCAGATCCCTTTTTAACGGCGGTTGATTCCTTTTCAACGGTTTTTCTCAGGATGGCTTTCCCTTTGACGCTGTTCAGGTAACCTGCAATGATGTTGGCGAGGTTGATGATGAGGTGCCGTTCTTCTTCGAGGAAAGGCCCTTCGTAGGAAGGGGGAAATGCTTTAAGGTAATAGATCTCAATAGAACCTTCCTGGTTATCGATCGTTTCAAAGGTTTGTTTTTGTGACCACTGGGTCTCCCGGAAACCCTGGCTGGTGATCTCGAAATTGGTATAGCGGATCCGTGAAACGGTAAATTCAGGATATTGCCAGGCTTTGGGCAGGATCAGGGCAATCTGGTGAAGGGCTTCTTCGATGGGTTTACCTGTGTGAAGAATGGCTGTGGTCTGGTTAATGGCAGAAAGTTCTTTCAGCCGTTCCCGGGTCACATACCTTCCCTCCTTCCCTTTCACCCCGTTCAGGTATCCCTCAATCAGGCTGGAGAGGATCATGATCAGGCTTCGTTCCTCTTTCAGGAAAGGTCCTTCGTCAATTGCAGGAAAGTCTTTCAGATAGAAGATCTCGATGGTACCCAACAGGTTATCGATCGTTTCGAAGGTTTGCTCCTGTTTCCATTCTGTTTCCCTGAAATTCCGGCTTAGGAATTCCATCTCATCAAAACGCAAACGGGCTACAGTATCATCGGGATATTGCCAGGCCTTGGGAAGGATCTGGCAGATCGCCTCCAAAGTTTCCTGGATGGGCAGGTTTTTCTTGATAATGGAAGTCGTTTCGTTGATCGCAGAAAGTTCCTTCAGCCGTTCGCGCGTGTCGTAAAGAAGCTTTTCGACATCAACCGAATCCTGGCCAATCGGCCGTTTGCCAGAATTTTCTTCAACAGGCTGCATGATCTAGTTTTTTAAGCGATGGCATGAACCAACCGGGATGGGTTGTAAAATTACACAAACTTTTTGATGTGGAAAAACACCGGATGTAACTTTCTTATTCATTCTTCATTTTTCCAAGATAGTCAAAAAAAAATCATCCTGAATTTCATACGTGTAAAGTTATTTTCTGTAATATTGTGAAGATTTTCACAAACTAACAATTAAAATATTTACTCCTATGACAAAAAATGTGTATGACCAGATGATCGCCGAATTCATGGCCAAAATCATTGCGAAAAACCCGGGGGAAAAAGAATTCCACCAGGCTGTTCAGGAAGTTGCCGAATCTCTGATTCCCTTCATTGAAGAAAACCCGAAGTACAAAACCGCCAAAATTCTCGAGCGCCTTGCAGAACCTGAAAGAGTTATCATATTCAGGGTTCCTTGGTTAGACGATAAGGGCGAGATCCAGATCAACAGGGGTTTCCGTATCGAAATGAACAGCGCTATCGGACCTTACAAAGGAGGTCTGCGTTTTCACCCGACTGTTTATCTGGGCCTTTTGAAATTCCTTGCTTTCGAGCAGGTTCTCAAAAACAGTTTGACAACCCTGCCCATGGGAGGTGGAAAAGGTGGATCTGATTTCGATCCGAAAGGTAAGTCAGACAATGAAGTAATGCATTTCTGCCAGAGTTTTATGACCGAACTGCAGCGTCATATTGGTCCTGATACAGACGTACCAGCTGGTGATATCGGTGTTGGCGGACGTGAAATCGGTTTCATGTTTGGTCAGTACAAACGGTTGCGCAATGAATTCACCGGCGTATTGACCGGTAAAGGCCTGGAATGGGGCGGCAGTCTCATTCGTCCGGAAGCAACCGGATACGGACAGGTTTATTTCGCAGCTGAAATGCTGAAGACCCGTAAACTCGACTTCAGTGGAAAGATCGTAGCAGTTTCCGGTTCCGGAAACGTAGCTCAGTATGCTACCCAAAAAGTTACCCAACTGGGTGGAAAAGTTGTAACCTTATCCGATTCCGAAGGTTATATCTATGATCCAAAGGGTATTGATGCTGAAAAACTTGCCTTTGTATTGAACCTCAAGAATGTCAAGAGAGGACGTATAAAGGAATATTGCGATAAATACAGTGAAGCAAAATTCGTTTCCGGAAAACGCCCATGGGAAGTAAAATGCGACATTGCATTACCAAGCGCAACCCAGAATGAAATTGACGGAGAAGATGCAAAGACACTTGTAAAGAACGATTGCTACTGCGTTTGTGAAGGTTCAAACATGCCTTCAACGCCTGAAGCTATCGAAGTTTACCTCAAAGCCAAAATCCTCTACGGACCTGGTAAAGCAGCCAATGCAGGTGGTGTTGCCACCTCAGGCCTGGAAATGTCACAGAACTCCATGCGTTTATCATGGACAAGTGAAGAAGTTGATCAGAGGTTACACACCATCATGATCAATATTCACAAGAGCTGTGTTAAATACGGAACAGAAGCTGACGGATTCATCAACTACGTAAAAGGCGCCAATATTGCCGGCTTCGTAAAAGTAGCCGATGCCATGTTAGCACAAGGACTTGTTTAACAATCCGTTTTAATACGAAGAGACGGGTACACGGTTGTGTGCCCGTTTTTTTTATTCACTTTCATGATTCCCGCTTTTCGGTATTATCTGTTGAACCTTGGTTCGTGGTGCTCATTGAAATGAATAGGAATGCATTAAAGAAAGCATAGAACACAACGCCTGCCTGGATTTCGAACATGCTTTCGACCAAGATATTGAATGCAAAAATACCGAGGAATACCAGATAGAGATTGTCTTTCCGGCGTATGGCCTGGATTCCGGGAAGCACCAGCATAAGCACCAGGAATAGGAACCCGGTGATTCCCAAGGCAATGAAGGTCTGAAGATACTGGCAATGGGCATTCAGTTTCTTGTTCAATGCCGAAACCATGTTTTTTTCAGCATATTTAACATACAGGGCATCTTTCACATCACCGGTACCCACCCCCAGCAAGTAATGATCTCGTATGATCTCCGTGGAGGCCTGCCAGATGGCCAGCCGTTCAGCTGTGCTTTCCGGCGATTGGTTCAGTTTACTGGCATCCGACCGGATCACTTTCCCGACGGTTTCCATCCTCTGGAACGTTCCCGGCAGAAGGCGGTATGTCGTATAAAAGATGCCAACGCCGACTGCCAGCACGATTATTCCGCCAAGCCAATTTTTCCGCTTAAATACCAATAGTCCCGTGCAGAATAGGAGAATGCCTCCCAGTGTCAGAATTCCGGCTTTTGAGCTGAGAAGAAACACCAGGATAATGAACCATAAGATGAGCGCTGCTTCCAGGATACGCCATGGAATCTTCCTTTTCCAGTCCAGTGAAATGAGATGACCGAGTATAGCTGCTATAGCGAAATTATAATACATCGAAAGGTAACTCGAATGAAAATACCAGGATAAGCTGGCATAGGAGAAAGCATTTTCCGCGTGGATGTATACCGCTTCAACGAATGCCCTGCCCATGAAAAGAAGGCTTCCCGCCAAGCAACCCGCGATATATGCAAGCAAGAGATGACGACGTTGGGAATTGCTGAAGGATTCCTTATCTGCAGTGGCAAGCAACAAGGGAAAAATGAAAATGGAAAATTTGACCTGCAGGTCAAAAAGTCCATACTCAAAATTCGAGGTATAGATCAAGCCTGCAAGATAAAGGAGGTAAAACAATCCAAACGAGAGGGTCAGCATCCTCATCCGGTCGGACCTGACCATCCGGAACTTCTCCCGGAACCTGCCTTCAATTAGCCAGCTAAGTACCATCACCGCAATGAGCGGCGGAACAAGCCGCCCGTAAACAGGCAGAAGAAACGCAATCCCCAGCAGGCAGTACCTGAAGATCACCCGGTGGATCATGGTTTTATTATTTATCATACTCATCGGCTGGTCTTTACTACTATGATCTTCTTCTGAAAAATAATAAATTTAACAATTCCCACGAGATACCCCCATCCATAGGAAAGATGAATAAGGAGAAACAGCCAGGGAAGATACAGCGACTGTAAAAATGAATGATCCCGCAAGCAAATCTGCAGCGTAACAAAAAAATTTGCCAACACGTAAAGGCCTGCCACAGATAAGAAAACGGTCCGGATGACCGGATGGATGAATGAGCCAGCAAAGAAAGAAAGGAGGAAGAGCACAAACAAAGGCGGAACAAGTTGCCTTAACGTGGCTGGCCTGCCCAGTTTCGCCGCAACCAGCGGTTTGAAGAGGCCATATTGGTAAAACATCCTCCGTATGCCTTTTATGGTGGTGCGCGGGTAATAAACTATTCTGACTTCCGGGATGAGGTATATGACCCCGCCGTTTTTTAGCAGCCGCCCGTTGAACTCATCATCCTGGTTTCGCAGCAGTTCTTCGTCAAACAGCCCGATCTTATCAAATACGGAACGACGATAACATCCGAATGTGACCGTATCCACCTTCATTCTTTTGCTGGCGCCAATCCGGAACATAGAGTTCCCCACTCCAAACGGGGATGAAACCGCACCGGCGATGGCCCTGGCCCGGGGGGTTGTTTCAGCGGACGTGGCGACACAGACCCCACCCACATTATCCGCATTCAGCTCAAATAATGCATGTACCAGGGAGGAAATATAATCCGGCGGATATTGTGCATGTGCCCCCATTATCGCGATCACTTCCCCTTTTGATTTATGAATTCCAAGATTAAGTGCAAATGGTACAAACTGCCGTTCATTCAATTCGAGCCTGATAAAGGGATATCTCTTCTGATATTGCCGGATGATTTCCTGTGTCCCGTCACTACTCATCCCGTCTACTACCAGCACTTCCAGGTATTCCTTCCGGTAATCCTGCTGCAGGATATCATCCAGGATACTGGAAATATAATTCCCTTCATTAAAACAGGGGATGATAATGCTGACCAAAGGATTCATCTGAAGTTATTTTGACATTAGATTTTCATACACAGTGATCATCTGCTGCACGCAGTCATTCCATTCATAGTTCTCCTGCACATGGCTACGGCCTTTTTCCCCCATGCTTTGTCTCAGGCCGGGGTCAAACAGTAGTTCTTCGAGCGCTGCCGCGGTTTTCTCAGCATCTTTGACCGGGACGACCATGCCCGTTTTTCCATCAATAACGACTTCGGGAAGACCACCGGTATTGCTCACAACGACAGGTTTTCCGCAAGCCGAGGCTTCCAGGATGGCGACTCCGAAACTCTCACTTGGATCAATAGAAACAGCTACATAGATATCGAGCCGGTTATGATATCTTACCACTTCCGTGAAAGGAACAGCACTGGTAAATTCGGTAACACCTGCAATTCCGAGGGTTTCAGCAAGGTCAATCAACTCCTTTTGAAGGGAACCGGTGCCTACGATCAGCAGCTTTAAAGGGATGTCAGGATACTTGTGGAACAAAATACTGAATGCACGTAAAAGATAAGCCACGCCATATTTCTTCTCCAGGGTTTTGATCGTCCCAATGACCAGATTTTGCTTGATGATAGCAGTATCCGGCTCAGGTCTGAATTCGCTGGTATTGATACCAAAAGGGGTGATAAGGATGTCCTTTTTCGTATAATGGCTTGTTTCACTGGCCATGACTTTGCTTGTAGAAAGCACCTGATCACTCTGCTTCAGGTTAAATTTTAGAAGGGCCTTATGAAGTATCGATTCTTTCGGGAAATCATACACATCACTGCCCCAGACAGAAGTCACCAGTGGATGAAAGCCTGAAAGTGCAGCCAACAAACCATAGCTGCTCGCATAATGGGCATGAAGGATATCAGGATTAAACGCCAAGATGACCTTTCGAAGGCTATGGACCAGCTTCAGGTATTTTATTTTATGAAAGATGCCTGAAGAGAATACCCCCGGTTTAAATTTAACCGGAATAAAAACTTCAATGGAAGAAGCGGTATACCAGTCTTCTGTAGGTGACGAAATACTGAAGACCCCGACCCGGATACCACGGTCTGCCAACCCCTTCGCCCATTTTCTGGAATGAGACGAATTAATGTCGGTGAGTAAAAGGATCTTCATCTGGTTCTGATAAATGAGGCGCGGATAAAAGTCTTCACCTGCAGAAAAAACTCAGCGGGTTCATGAAACAATACATAAACCAGGAGAATGGGCCGGGTCGCATAGTATTCCATGGGGAAGCCATGTTTCCGGTAAAATTTCTTAAAGGAGAGTTCTACCGTAAGTGCTCTTTGTGATTTTGTCCAGAACTGACGGGTCGTCCCTTTTCCGATGTGCAGCAGTTTGGTATCGAGATACCGTACCGGGATATGATTCCTGTATAGGGTGTAGAACAGATCCAGATCTTCTGCATACAAGAAATAATCCTCAGACCATCCGCAGATGAGGTGGAATGAGTCACGACTGATAATGAGACTCGCACCTATATTCCAATAGGCAACCTTCCCTTTATGAAAAATACAATTAAAATAGTTGCCCAGGGTCGGAATGATATGCCGGTTTTTCATTGGTTCTCCGTCTTCATCGGTAAGGCTGGTCACATATACGCTCTCACTTTGGTCACCGGCAATCAAATTATAATCTGCCACGAGATTCGTGTTGACAACGATGTCGGGATTCAGAAAATGCAAATATTTTCCTGTGGCAAAACCGGCTGCACGGTTATTGGCTTTCGCAAAACCCAGGTTTTCATTCCCTTCAAGAATCCTGATCCTGGAATCAGCCGGGAAAGCAGTCTTGACCATACGGAGAGAGTCATCTGAAGAAGCATTATCGTAAATTATTATTTCATAACCTTCATCCAGGTTATCGATGATACTGGTAAGGCAATCTTTGAGCAGAGAACCGGAATTATAATTCACGATAATGATGCTGAAAAGAATTTCCGGATTCTGGTTTGTCATACCTTCTTAACTTTTTTCCCGTTCAAACGTCCTTTCGTGTACAGAAATGAATCGGTTAACATCATTCAATGACTTTTTTAACAGGTTTTACAATGGTCCGGATCCATAAAATTACTCCGATGGCATACATACTCATGAATACCGAAAGCAGCAGGAAACCGGTCTTTACATCCCGGAATACAAATCCTCCGATACAGAAACAGGCAATCATCAGCATATTTCCGATGATGGAGATATAAAACATGGAACGGATTCTTCCCACAACCAAGGGTGATTGTGCAATGCAATATCTGATGAAATCAAAAAACATCCATGGTGCCAGTATCTGCGCATAAATACCCGCTTCTCTCCAGGCTGAACCAAAAATAAATGCAAATAACCAGGGTCCGCTTGCCAGCAAAACGATAAGCATGGGCAAAGCCACAATCCCGGATAGTTTGATGGTTTTTGTCAGCAACTCTTCCAGATTCTCATTTTTGTTGAATCGTTCGGCCGCTTCTTTCAAGTATACCTGAGAAATTGAACTGCCCAACAGCCAAAGCGGAGCCTGAAGAATGCGTAAGGATAAGGCATAAAACCCGACAACCGAAGAACTGAAAAATATTTTTGCGAGATATATGATCCCATAGTTCTGAAATGTTTCCAGTATCGACTGGAGGGTATTGGAAGTGGGAAGATCTTTGTATTTCCGTGCAGTGGGCTTGAGGGAAGTACGGTCAAATTCATTTTTCCTGAATTGGCCGGATCTGTAAATACAAAATCCGAGGAAAAGAATGAAAAGAAAAGTCCCTGTTAGATTTCCAATCAGCAGTCCCCACGTTCCGATCCCTATCAATCCCAGGAACAACGTGGTCAGGTTGTTGCCAAGCGAATTGATTATTTTCCCGGCAGAAAGGAACCGGTACTCCTTTTTCCGGATCAACCAGTTCTGAAATATATTTCCAAGGGCAAGAAAGAATACAAGAACCGGCAACAGATAAAGCCACTGGCTTAAAACCGGGTTCAGAGGAAACTGACCCGATAGAAAAAGCCGGTATAGGATGACCAGTATGAGTAATAAGAAGGACAGACCAAGGGCAATGATCATAGAGAGGGAAACAATATTTACTGCGTCTTTGTCTTCTTTAGGAAAAATAACGGCGATCTCATACCTCAGCGTTGCAATAAGCGCAAACAATCCCACGATTGAGATAAAAAATGTAAAAAGCCCGAGATCTGCCGGAGTATAAAGCCGGGTCAGAATAGGTGAAACAAGGAACGTGATCAACTGAGCAATACCTGATCCCAATACCAGCTTTAGCGTATTTTGAATAAACGGAGAACGGTTGGATATCAGGGAGCCTGGTCCTATGAATTTTTTAAGCATGAATCATCCGGAACAAATGAATCTTCAAATATAACCCGATAATTGAAACATTTTTCAAGGCAAATCCATTGGTTTGTCCTAAAAACAAAAACCGTTTTATTTTTTCTTTAACTCCTGTTTCTTCTGGAAAAAAGATTTCGGATGCAGGATCTTATCAAAAACGAAGTACTGGATGGAGGTAAAATCCTTGCCATCATTGACCAAGGCATAAAGACGATCCATGTCATAGGGAGCAGGTTTCCCGAAATCATCCATCTCGCCGGGAGAAGCGCCTTTCCGGTAAGTTTTAATAATCTGAGTGGTATGACTTGTATCCGTTAGTGAGATTGTACAATAGGGAGTTGTTTCGAGGATCGAGTCTTTCCTGTGCATCTCCATATCATTCAGGAGGGCTTCAAAATTGATATTCCGGAAAGAAGCCAGGAAATTCATTACTTTAAGGGTGTCGAACATCGGAACCTGTTGATTGTCGGCTAAAGAGATGAACCGTATATTCATATTCGCATCGTTCTTTATCTCAAAAGAACTTCCAGGTTCAGATGGAAAATCCATCCTGACCGATTCAATCTGCTGAATGGACTTTTTAAAGATCGAATAATCCCTCCAATATTTTTCAATGGGAGAATAGATGGGTGTAACAAACCCCCTTAGCCCCGGAAGATAGACCACAAAAGGCACGGAAGAATGTTCCATGATCATATAAGACCCCCGGTTGCTTTGGATGGGCCCGCCCACATAATAAACCTTCGTGAGTTTTTCCTGAGGAAACAAGTGAATAAAATCAAACAGGTTGATTTTGTATTTCCATTGGTAAATCTCCACTTTAACCGAAATGGTTGCCAGGTCTTTGATGACATATTCCAACGCTGCTTTGGGAACCGTTTCTTTCACCTGCAACCCCAACATCGTGCCGAGCAATAGCTCAATGTTGGCTTTTGACCCGGAATATTTATTGTTGACCAGCCATTTCCCTGCTTGTACCCGCGTCAGCGTCAGACTATTGTTATTTTTGTCGGACATGAAGATCTTGGTAACGTTGGAGGTATCGTCAACGGCAAAATCGCTTAATTCCCGTTTAAAGGTTGATTTTGAATTGGTAAGGACCAGTGCGATTGCAATGACACCCAAAACGGTGACAGCAACGATAAATCTCCTGTTTTTCTTCATACCGGTTATTTTTTTTCTTTATGTTGTTGGCCGCGAATATCTTCTTGCACGGATCCGCAACTTGATAAAACCGAAGATCAGGATCAGGATCAGCGGGAGAAGAACATTCAGGATCTGCCAGAAAAGCCGCTGGCTTTCAACCTTGGTGGCGTCAAGCATCCGGAGTGTAATTTCCCTCGATCGCACCGTTATAAGGCCGGAATCATCGCAAAGATAGTTCATGGCGTTGAGGAGAAAATCCTTGTTGCCAAAGGTTTGCCGGGTATATTGATCATATCCCAGCGGCAAGGAATATCCCTGCGTAAGATGAAACTGGTTCTTAATGATATCTCCGTCGCCCACCACGATCATTTTCGTGGGCTTATGGCTATTGGGTAAAAACTGAAGGTCTTTGTTCCCGGCGAGTTCAGGCGGAATACGATACAGGAAAGACGAAATAAATTTTCCTTCCAGCAGGACTGCGACAGGTTGAGGGCCCTTGTTGTATTGATTTTCTTCCGCCGGTTTTTTCAATATCTCAAGATCGATATATACCGGAGCATTAACCGTCCGGGAATAAGGCGATGTGGTCAGAAGAATGGTTTTCTTCACTCCCTCCACCTGTACGGTATCAACACTGCTGATAAATTCTGTTTTGATGGCATTCAATCCATTGACAATGGGATGCGGAATGATAGGTGTCAATACAGGGAAATAATACCAGGGGAAGAATTCAAACTGCGGCTGGTCACCGATCTGTCCGGTTTTAACGGGAATAGGCATAGCAATCTTATCCATCACCAGGTTGGTATTCAAACGGGCCCCATAGTTGAACAGCATATCTTCCAGGTTGATATTGTTGACCAATCCCATGGTAGAGTTGTACTTCTGAAGGCTGTCCATACTTGCAAAAACAGGGTCAAGCAGCCAAAGAACTTTACCTCCTCGCATAATGAACTGGTCGATCAGGAACTTATCCTTTTCATCGAAGGGTTTTGTGGGTTTTGCAATGATGATGGCCCTGTACTTATTGACAAGCATATCACTCGATGTACCTTTGAGCCTTATGGCGATGCTGTTGATCTTATGGTTGATTGTGACCCGCTCTACTGTATAGAATTCCGACAAGGCATTCTGAGCTTCCTGGGTTTCAGGCAGTGATAATTCCCCCTGCCCTTCGATAAAGGCGATCTGTGGCTTGACCGGTTCTACCAGCTTCTGGATAGCGCTTGCAAGATTATATTCGAGCGACTGAACAGAATTGTTCAGCGCTTTATCAGCATCCTGCCCGAGTTGTGACATGACAAGTTGCACCGGAACTTCATGGGTACGGTAAGTCACCATCACCCCAGGAAAAATGATGAGCTGTGAAGCCTGCCCCTTTTTATTCACCCGGATTTCGGTAGGCTGCAAACCGCGTTCAACAAGCAATTTATAACCGTCATTGCGTTCTTTGGGATTCGCATTGCCGGAAGGATCTACGAATTCATATTGAACATTGTTACTGTATGCCCTGAATTCATCCAACATCTCCTTCGTTTCATTGGCCAGCCTTCGGAACCCCGGTGGAAGATCACCTTCCAGGTAAACCTTGAAAAGCACTTCATCCCGCAATCCTTTCAGCATTTTCTTCGTAGCCGGTGCAAGTGAATAACGCTTCTCGGCAGTCAAATCGAAACGGGTAAAAATAAAACCGGCAATGATATTGACCAGCAATAAAATGACGATCCCAAGAAAGAGTTGGATGATGTTGGATCGTTTGATATTTTTCTTTTTGTCAATCATCGATAGTTAACAATCTATCTTTAAAAATCACTTACTTTATGAACTACTTAGATCCCTCCTTCGTCGGAATTAATTCGACTAAACATTTTGTATCACTTCGTTCACAAAATGTCAGTCTCATTAACTTTATGAACTTTATAAACTTTACAAACTTTATAAACTCTTTTACCATTTTCTGCTCTCCAGTGATATCTTCGTCAGTAAGATGAAGAAAACGGAAATACTGATAAAATAGATCAGGTCGCGGGTATCAATGACGCCACGGCTGATGGAAGAATAATGTGCATTGATCCCGATCGATTGAATAGCAAGGCCGATTTTCCCCGATAGGATGAAGGTGTAAAACAACTCAAAACCGATATAGAAGAAAGCGCAAAAGAAAACGGCGATGATAAAGGAAACGATCTGGTTGTCGCTGACCGAAGAAGCAAAAATGCCAATGGCCACGAATGTGGAACCGAGAAAGAGCAAACCAATATACGACCCCCACATTCCACCCATGTCAAGGTTGCCGACCGGAAGCCCGAGACGGTAAACAGAGATGGTGTAGATCAGTGTTGGGAGGAGGGAAAAGATCACCAGGACAACACCGGCAAAATACTTTGCCAGGATGACCTGGAGGTCTGTCAAAGGCTGGGTCATCAGCAATTCAAGGGTCCCGCTCTTCCTTTCATCTGCAAAAGAACGCATTGTGATGGCAGGGATAAGGAAAAGAAAAACGAAAGGTGCGAGAATAAAAAGTCCGTCAATACTGGCATAACCAAAGTCGAGAATATTGAATTGCATGGGTACAACCCATAGGAACAGGCCAATCACCACGAGAAAAACGATGATAACGATATACCCGATAAGAGAATTTAAAAAACCATTGATCTCTTTGTTAAATAAAGCATACATAAACGTTATCGATTAGGCGTGCAAAATTAGTATTTTAAGTGATCTGCCTATGGATATATACCGAATAATCCACCAACCGGGGTTCGTATTCCTCCTTCAGCAAATGGGATGAGATCATGAAATCGGCTGTTGACCTATTGCAGGCGGTTGGAATGTTGTAAACCACCGTGATGCGGAGCAGGGCTTTTACGTCAACATCATGCGGCTGCGGCTGCATGGGATCCCAGAAAAAGATCATCATGTCGATCAGACCATCGGAGATCATCGAACCCAGTTGCTGATCTCCTCCCAACGGGCCTGATTTCAACATGATGATGGGGTTTTCAAATTCTTCCCCTTTTTCCAACATATTCCGGATGGTTTCTTCAACCATTCTCCCGGTAGTACCCGTGCAGATCAACTGGTGACCCAAGAGGGTTTTATAATTGAACTCCACCCATTCTGCCAGGTCTTTTTTCCTGTTGTCGTGCGCAACAAGTGCAATTCTCTTTGATTTTTCCATAATGGAATTATTTATTGTTCAATTAAATTTGTTTCAAACCCCAAGGCCAACTCATGGGAATTTACTCAAGGTACCCCACCCCCGTCCCCTCCCCTGCTGGCAGGGGAGGGGTGCAGGGGAAGGGTATATTTACTATTAGCAATCCTGGTATCATGAGCTGACGAAGAATTTTTCATCAAAGTTGACCAGGTATAGTTTTTTTGTGGCCCGTGTCACAGCAGTATAGAGCCAACGAAGGTACTCCAGATTCATCATCTTTTCATTCAGGTAACCCTGGTCAATAAAAACCGTGTCCCATTGTCCACCTTGTGTTTTATGGCAGGTAAGGGCGTAGGAAAATTTCACCTGCAGTGCATTGAAATATGGATTGATTTTTACTTTTTCAATTCTCCCGCGGCGCGATGAAACATCCTCGTAATCTTTCATCACCTTCTGGAACAGCCTGTTGTTGTCGGCGGAGGATAATGCAGGCGACTCCGACTGAAGGGTATTCAGCAGGATCTTCACATCCAGGTCTTTTTCATCCGGGTAATCAATGAAACGGATTGTAACATCGGCGAACCGGAATCCATACATTTCTTCAATTCTGCGGATGCGAAGCAATTCAATAATATCGCCATTCGCAATGAAACCTGCGCCCGAACCTTCAGGTAACCAGAAATAGTTGTTCTTCACCACCATCATGTAGTCGCCGGTATTGATCTCTTCTTCGAGGAACAGGATCCTCTTCCGGATCTCACTGTTGAAGATATTTGCCCGTTTATTGGAGCGGCATACTACTACATTGTTTTCTTTCCCCGACCCGGAATAGGCTGAATTGAGTGAATCTTCCAGTTCTGAACCGTTGATCCGGATGACGTCCGGATGACCGCCGATAGAGAAAAGCGGCAATCCCCATTCCTGCCGGATGATCTGGTTTCTCACGGCGGTCGCATTCAGCAGGATCCCCGAATGTTTTGCCTGCCTGACTACTTCTGTCAGTTCATAGGTATCAATCAACAGGTGATAAGCTTTGCACAGGTAATCAAGATCCAGGGCAGGACTGTGTTCCAGCCCCACAGGTGGAAGCTGGGCCGTATCCCCGATAAACATCATCCTGCAGCCTTCACCGCTGAATACGTACTCAAACAGGTCATCCAGGAGGTTCCGTGATGCAAAGAGGCTGGTTTCCGACAGGGATGAATGCTGGATCATGGAAGCTTCATCGACGATGAATAAGGTTTGTTTATGAAGGTTTTGCTGAAGTTTCAGGGCAATCCCTCCATCCCTGGTAGTCCGGGCAAAGTAGATCTTACGATGAATCGTGTTAGCCGGCCGTTGTGCATAGGCCGCGAGAACCTTGGCAGCCCTGCCGGTAGGAGCCATCAGGGAGGATTTTCGCTGGAGTTTAGGAAGGACATTGACCAGCGAACTTACAATGGTTGTCTTCCCCGTTCCTGCATAACCTTTAAGGATAAAAAGCGAATTCGGATCTTTCCAGGAATCGGTAAGAAAACGGGCAATTTTTTCAAGAACGGTCTTCTGCCCGCGTGTAGGTTCATATGGGAATTCCTTCAGTAATAAAGAAGTGACATCAGCAGAATTCATAGCAGGAAGATGATCATTCGTAGCGGAGCGATTCAATGGGATCCAGGTTTGCCGCTTTTTGTGCAGGGATAATTCCGGAGATGAGGGCTACAATAAAACAAAGGATCACCCCGGTAATGATCCATACCCAGGGAACGATAAAGGCGCTACCGATCAGCAAAGAGATCACATTTCCGATCATAATGCCCAGGAAGATCCCCAATAAACCACCCAGCTGACCGATTACGATGGCCTCAACCAGGAACTGGTTCCGGATCACCCGTTTGGTGGCGCCGATCGCTTTCCGGATCCCGATCTCACGTGTTCGTTCGGTGACTGAAACCAGCATGATGTTCATCAAACCGATTGCGGCACCTGCCAGTGTAATCAGGCCGATGATCGTAGCTGCAAGGGTGACATACTTGATATTCTCGATGAGCATCTTTGCAATATTGTCGCTCTTGGTGATTTCAAACGTATTGTCAGAACCGGCGACATCTTGACGTATCGTGCGGAAAAGACCCGTTGCTTCCCCGATGCAGGCATCCAGTTGCTCCTGCTTCTTCGCCATCACATTGATGGAAAACGACATATTCGGCCGGGAAAACCGCGCCCGGACATTGGTAAGCGGAACATAGCATGACCTGTCGCCACTGAACCCCATGCTGGATCCTTTTTCCTTCAATACGCCAACCACCTTGTATTTTCCAGGACCGATGGAAATGACCTGACCTATCGGATCCTCTTTGTTCTTGAAAATATTTTTCACGACTTCCGACCCCACAATGCACACGCCGGAGCCATAATTCACTTCATCAGAGGTAAAAACCCTGCCTTTTTCGATCTCATCCCCTGAAGTATAGATATAATTCTCATCGGTACCCATAACCCTGACATTCGGGTTGGTTTTATTGGACTTGAATTTGATTGTTGCAGTTCCGGTTGCACCGACAAAAACAGACGTATAACCCGGGAATAAGAATTTTTCCCGGAATTCCGATGCCTGTTTAAAACTGATCGCTTCATATAACTTTTGCTTATTCGATTGATCACCCATATGAATCTGCATGGAACGGTTGCGGATGGTGAAAGTGCTTGAACCCATCATGGAGAAATTCTTTGTAAGGGAATATTTGATGGAATCGGTTGCCGTAAGGATTCCTACCAATGCCATGATCCCGAAGGAGATGATAAGAATGGTAAGGATGGTCCTTAGGAGGTGGCTACGGATAGAATTCAGGGAAATTCTGAAATTTTCAATGATCAGGGTGTTTTTCATTCTGAGAAGTGGTTCAGATTTTCTTTCCAAATGCAAGGTCGCCGGCATCGCCTAACCCGGGAACAATATATGCCTGGGCTGTAAGTTCATCATCCACGGTCCCGACCCAGATGGAAATATTTTTTTGGGGAAGGTTCCGCTTGAGGTAATCCAGTCCTTCCTGGCTGGAAAGGATGGATACGATATGGGTGTGTTTCGGTTTCCCGTGTGAGAGCAGTTCCTTATAGGAAAGCACAGCTGAAGCGCCGGTGGCAAGCATGGTATCGCAAAGAATCAGCGTTTTCCCTTCAATATCCGGTGCCGATGCATATTCTATCTGGATGGTAAATGAATGGTCCTTGTGATATTTCCGGTAAGCAGAAACGAAAGCATTTTCCGACTTGTCGAACATATTGAGAAAACCCTGGTGAAAGGGAAGTCCGGCCCGTAAAATCGCAGCCAGGACCGGGTAAGATTTAAGTACCGGTACCATCGCAATGCCCAGCGAAGTGACTACTTCCCTGTTTTCATATTCAAGTTCTTTGCTGATCTCATAGGCAAATAATTCTCCCAACTTTTCCAGGTTTCCCCGAAACCGGAGACTGTCTTTTTGTACTTCCACATCCCTTATCTCAGCAATAAACTGGTTGATGATGGAATTCGTACTGCTTAAAATATTCACCATAGGTGACCGGTTTGTTTATGCAAATGTACCAAAAATAAGGATTACCGTAATTTCTTCATAAAATAAACTATCCGGTTGACCGTTCCCGGCAAACGATTGATCTGGATCTCGTTGAAACCGATCTCTTTTGCGCCAAACCCCTTGTAGAAACGGGCTACATTCGGATCAACGGATCCCTCAAAATCGAGGATCAGCGGTTGCCCTGCATGCTCTTTGATAAACATGTCGATCAACATGAACATGGCCCCATTTTCGCGTGCATTTTTATCCGAAGCTGCAAAATGATAAATAACCCGGTCACGGTCACGAAGGAGAAATACTCCTCCACAAAGAGTATGGTCAGGCAGATAGACGCCCAAGGTCAAACTGAACGTATTTTTCAGGCAATAGGTCATCAGCAAACGAAGCATGTCGTAATGCCGGAACTTCAGTGTTTCTTCTTTCCGGCCATAATTGGTCTTGAACAGTGTAATCAGTTCATCCGGGTCCACTTTCCTTTGGATGCTGAGGTTTTGGTCGAGTGCTTTACGGAGATTCCGTCTTGTGTTCTGGTTATAACCGTTGAAAATTGTTTCATAGGCAGGAATGAGATCGAGTTCATGATTCAGCCGAGGGGTGACAGTGTATCTTCCCTGATCGATCTTATTCATAGAATTGAGATGGATATGGATAAAAGAAAAGCGCGAAGGGATCGCCTGGAGGAATTGTTCTACCAGTGGTTCAGTAAGATGTTCGCGTGAAAAAACCCCCAGTTGTTGCGCGAAAAAAGGTTGGTAAAGATAATGGATGCCGAATTTCCGGTTCTGTGGCAAAGGAAACACGGTTTCATAATCGTTCATCTCAAGTGCATCCCATCCGGGAGATACGATGTCAAGAAACCATGAAAAAGCATACGGCCTCCGGTTTACAGAATTCAGGATACAATCATCCCATTTCTGTTTGTCAATTTCATTATGTTTTCTGTAGTTGATCATTCACGCGTCATCATACCATCGGCATAAGAAAGGAGGTCTTCGTAAACCTTTCGCCATCCTTTCCATCGCCCGGTTTCATCAAAACTTTCGTTGTGCCATACACTCACAAACTCGCCTTTTACAGCCATTATTGTATCCACAAACGACCTGGTCATCGCGATGGCCTCTTCGGGAGATATTTTGCAATAGTCTTTCAGTGTCACATCCATCAGGGCAACGGGATGCAGCATTAGTTGCTCTGACCGGTTGCTGACAAGATCAAAGAAAGGAAAAGGATCGGCAATACCTGCCCTGAACCCGGGACTGGAAGCATATCCGAGAGAATAATCATCGGTGATCCCTTGCTTAATGAGATTATGATAGGTTACCGGAAAGGACACCTTGAGAAAATGCTGGCGACTTGTCCCTATTTCATGTCCAAGAATTTTAGAAAGGCCCCTGATCTCCGAATGAAGAACTTTGGGGTGTTTTCCTGAATTGAGGGAAGGATGTATTCCCGTTATTCCCGAATTATCAAGGCTGCGAAGAAGCCGGTGGAATGTCCGGCCGGAAAGGGTCACATTGTTGTCATCCCTTCCATAATCAGCAAACAATACAAAATAGAGGGGCTTCAAACTAAACCGGCGATGGATCTCCCCGATATAATCATATTGATCATAAGGATCCTTCTGAATACCCAATAAAACATTCGCCCGATGCGCTACTTTCTTCAGGTTTCCTTCCATCAGCGACCTTCCAAAACCTCCCAGGGTCCGCACAAAGGTGCGCTGTTTAAAGGCATATGCATGATCAATATCGATGGTAGGAACAAAACGGAATTTTTTTTCGCGGAACCGTAAAAGGGGATAGACGGCACTGATATGATCCTTCAGTAGATTTGTCCACAGATTTACGATGGGAATAGTCAGAAAATTACCTGCCGCTGCAATACTGTCGGAAGCCCTGAACCTCCCAAACCGGTCGGGCATAAAGGAAAGATATTCTTCATATCGTGTAACCAAATAGAATGAAGCGGCAAACAGGTCAAAAGGAAAGGCCGAACGGGCATCATCAATCGGGAAAAACGCCGGATAATTTTTAAAGGTGAAGAGCCCGATGGGTTGGAGCTGTATTGACTTCTCCTCAAGCAGCCCACAAGAATGGAAGAAGATTCCTTCTCCCGAGGGTTGCCTGGCATATTCAAGGCGGGGACCCTGATAAGAAAAATAGTCTTCGCGAAGGTCTGTCACGATCATTTCTGCCCCCATCAGATCCCTTATCAGCAGTGAAAAAATATATTCTGCCCGAGTCGACTGCGTTGGCAGATAAATCATCAACTTTTCCATAGTCTTATTCGTGAAGCCAAAGTACGAAAAAAACTCACAGGAAGCACAACTGCTGATGGAACAAGAAAAAAATTTGTATCTTTGAATCCAGATAAAGTAACTCTGCAGGAAATTTTATGGAGAATTTCATCGTATCTGCCCGTAAATACCGTCCACAAACCTTTGATACGGTAGTGGGACAGAAAACCATTACCAATACTCTGAAAAACGCCATCCGGAATAACCAGCTGGCGCAAGCGTTTTTGTTCTGCGGGCCCAGAGGAGTCGGAAAGACCACCTGTGCACGAATCCTGGCAAAGACGATCAATTGCGAAAATCTTTCTCCTTCTATGGAAGCATGTGATAAATGTCAATCCTGTGTTTCCTTTAACGAAAATGCTTCATTCAATATCTATGAACTAGATGGCGCTTCGAACAACTCGGTGGATGAGATCCGCAACCTGGTGGATAAGGTTAGAATCCCACCTCAAATGGGGAAATACAAGGTTTACATAATCGATGAAGTCCACATGCTATCGGCCTCCGCTTTTAATGCGTTTCTCAAGACCCTGGAGGAACCGCCGCCCTATGCAAAATTCATCCTTGCAACCACAGAAAAACACAAGATCATCCCCACTATTCTCTCCCGTTGTCAGATCTTCGACTTTAAACGAATCACAGTGGAAGATATCGCCGGGCACCTGAATTATGTTGCCACGAATGAAAGAATCACTGCGGAGGAAGATGCTCTTCATATCATCGCTCAGAAAGCAGATGGCGCGATGCGCGATGCCCTCTCGATCTTCGACCAGCTGGTTAGTTTTGCAGGCCACGACCTGACCTATGAAACCGTCCTGGAAAACCTGAATGTGCTGGATTATGAATATTTTTTCAACATCACCGGGCACATCCTGGATGGAGACATCTCCTCCACCCTGCTTACGATCAATGAGATCCTAGATAAAGGATTCGATGGTCAACATTTTCTGATCGGTTTCGGAGAACACATCCGGAACCTGCTGGTATGCAAAGACCCTGTCACCATTAAGCTGCTCGAAACAGCCCCGACCATCCGGAACAGGTACCTGGAGCAATCGGCCCTATGCCCTGTGGATTTTCTTCTCAAGGTGCTGGAACTAAACAACAAATGCGACCTTAACTACAAGATCAGTAACAACAAACGGCTGCACCTCGAACTGGCCCTAATGCAAATGTGTATCATCCTCAGGAACGCTGAAGTTTCACCGAACGAAAACCAAAAGAAGAAGTCCCCTGTACAGAATATCCCCGTAATTGAAAAAAAAACACCTGATCCTATACTTCCCACCTCAAAACCTGCAGAAACTGTAAAGCCGAAGGAAACGAGAGCATTTCCCGGAACCCTGTCGATCAAAGATATGACCTCTTCACTGCAGAAGGAGTCAGAAAAAAAACCACTCAGGGCAGAGGAAAAAACCGGAGAATATGGTACTTCAACCATTTTCACCCTTGAACAACTGGAAACTGTATGGGACCAGTTCGGTGAAACTATACATAAATCGATGCCGCATTTGTC
This sequence comes from Bacteroidales bacterium, assembly GCA_017882335.1. GTDB lineage: Bacteria > Bacteroidota > Bacteroidia > Bacteroidales > FEN-979 > FEN-979. The sequence goes on from JADGPR010000011.1 coordinate 50,190, forward strand.
GACAACACTGAAGAAACACCGTCCGGTATTGAAAGAAAATTTCCTGATCGAATTCTGTGTTGACAATAAAGTGCTGGCTGAAAATTTAAACCAGAAGAAAAATGATCTCCTGGATTTTCTGATAGTGCGGCTTAACAATGCGAAGATCCATCTGCAGATCATTGTTCCGGATCATCCCATCGGGTTAAAACCTTACACCGACCGTGAAAAATTCGGTAGGATGGCGGAGAAGAATCCCGACCTTCTTGATCTAAGGGAACAACTTGACCTGGAAATAGATTAGCTAATTACGAATTACGAATTAAAAATTACGAAAACAAATCCCACATTACATATTCCACCTGCCAGCCGGACTGTTTATTGCATCGGGGAAACGGTTCTTGACATTATTTTCAGCAACGATCATCCGGTAGCATCGAAACCCGGTGGTTCCATGTTGAATACCGCTATTTCCCTGGGACGTGCAGGAATCCACGTTGAGTTCATCAGTGAAATTGCCGCCGATCAACCCGGTGAAATGATCGTCAGATTCCTTCATGAAAATCAAGTCGGCACCTCATACATCAACCGTCACACAGATGGAAAAACCACACTTGCCCTGGCCTTCCTCAACGACCGGGCAGATGCCGGGTATTCATTTTATTCCGATCTTCCGAAAGAAAGATTAAAGGGAAAGTTGCCGGTTCCTGCCGGGGATGATATTGTGCTATTCGGTTCATTTTTTTCATTGGCCGACAGAATACATGAGAAATTAAAGGCCTTTCTTTCCGTGGCCAGGATAAACAATGCCCTGATCCTGTATGATCCCAACTTTCGTCTTCCTCACCTCGCCGAACTTCAACATGTGATGCCCCGGATTATGGAGAATATTAGCTATGCCGATATCATCAGGGGATCAGATGAAGATTTTCTTCATATTTTTGCAATCCGGGAATCCGGGAACGCTTATGCCAGGATCAGTACCAGGGATATCCAGGCGCTGATTTATACAAGATCGAACGAACCTGTCAGCATTCTTGCAGGTGAACAGCGGATATCTGTCCCGGTACCCCAGATTAAACCGGTGAGTACCATCGGAGCAGGAGATTCATTTAATGCAGGGGTGATCCATGCATTCATTGAGATGGGGATCGGTCGCGAACAGATTCCGTTTCTGGCTTCAGATGAATGGGAGAGGATTGCGGGAAATGCAATCCGGTTTTCGCAAAATGTATGCATGAGCCTTGATAATTACATATCCCATGATTTTTTAATTTCTTTGGAAAAATGATTTCAGCGTTGTCGCGGATTATTTTACGATTATTCGGCTGGCACACGAGCGCTGTCCTGCCGGAAGGTATCGTTAAGGCCGTTATGATCGTTGCACCCCATACCAGTTATTGGGATTTTGTCGTTGGCCGGATGACCTTCTGGTCATCGAAGTTTAAGATCCGTGTATTGATAAAAAAAGAGGCTTTTATTTTTCCTGTAGGGTGGCTTCTCCGCCGGCTTGGGGGTGTTCCGGTTGCACGGGGTAAAAAAAACAACCTCGTTGAACAGGTGGCTGACCTCTTTCACAAGAATCCGGCTATGGTGGTGGTCATAACACCCGAAGGTACACGACGAAAAGTACGCCATTGGAAGAAGGGGTTTTATTACATTGCGATGGAAGCAAAGGTGCCGATTGCGCTTGCTTTTATCGATTACGCGACAAAAACCGGCGGAATCGGTCCACTCTTCTATCCTACCGGTGATTATGAAAAGGATATGGCAGTCATAATGGATTTTTACCGGGATAAAAAAGGCCGTCATCCCGAACGATTCAACCTGACTGGACAAGCCGACAGTTTTAACCACCCAAGGCCGATGTAAATTGACCATCTTAAGTAATTTATTATAAGACATATAAGGTGGTCAATCTGAATCGGCGGCGAGTGGTCAGGCGCTCTGGTTTATTCAGAGCGCCACAGTCGCCTACTCCAGAACCAGTTTCTGCACTTTTACCCCGCCGGAAAATCGCACATAAACAAAATAAACACCTTTTGGCTGGCCGCTCAGGTCGATGTTTCTTTCCACTGACTTCTGCGGACCTTTGATCACAAGCGAGAGCACCTGTCGGCCTGACAGGTCTGTGACGGATACACCGGCTTCCTCATCCCGGAGGTTGCTTATACTGAGCGAGCAACTGTTCCGGGCTGGGTTTGGAAATAATGAAACCATTAACTGATCCGCCGGGACCTGCTCCACACCAACGGCAGGCGAAAAAGTCACTATGACGCTGTCGACCGCTGCAGTAAAACATGGGAGAAGAGGATAACCTGTAAGCGTAAGGGTGAATGTTCCTGCCTGACGGTCGCGCCAGCCCGTTGAGTATATAGGGTTCAGGATAAAGGCGTTGTTGAAGGCTCCGTCACCCAGTGTTGCCCACTGGACCGAGAAGGTGTTGGTATCCTGCCCTGACGCCTGGTAATCATTTACGGTAAAGGCGAAGGTGGTGTCGTTCCCTGCGAAAACAGAGGCCAGGGTATGTACTGTGATCCATATGGTATCGGTTTTCGTATTAGTTCCGTCATTCGCTTCGCAGATGTATTTGGTCGTGACCAGGGGTGCCACGACCGGGTTGGCGATAGTGTCTGTGAACCCGGCAGGGATTGAACTCCACAAGTATGTATATGTCCCTGATCCTCCAGTAGCAATGGCATTCAACTGGGTAGTATCCCCGTAACAAATCGTGCTTTGAGTTGCAGTGATATTAAGTTGAAACATGTTTGCAAAAGTGAAGGAAGCGATCCTTGTCCTCCAGTTGCTGGAAGAAGTGGATGAATAATACTCTTGTGTATACCAGAAGGTGTTGGAGGTATCTACGGTCATGGAACTGTAATCTCCCCAACGACTGGTTGAACTGGTCTCCGATCCGGCACCGTTAAAGATCCCTGCTTCGGCGATGGTCATGGTATTGAGCGGGTCGTTGGCAAACCGGCCTGTATAACGGATGGAGGGATACATGGTGCTGCTGGAGACGGAATAGCCGAGGGCGATGTTCCCCTGGTAATCCATTGCAATGCTGCCCATCCAGCGGCAATTTATATCGGGGGAATAGGTTGACTGCTGATAGACTGACCAGTTTCCCGACGATTTCCTCAGTTCGTACCAGCGGATTCCTGCCACGTTTGAACCGGTATTGACCGTATGGTTCAGTACCATCGATTCATGATCGGGGAACTTGCGGTATTCCGACCGGTACATCAGCCGGTCAGAGAGAACGTCCAGCTTGCGGGTGGTTCCCATTTGCGGGATTTTTGACTGGTTGCTGCTGAACGTTGTCACCGGTAATGACAGGAAGTTACTGAACGTTGAATTGGCAGGAGTGGTCCAGTCGACATGGAATTCATAAATACCCAGCGAGCATGGACTATCATTCATATACGTAAAATAGTTAGGGGTCCCTGCTGGGGGAAATATGCCGTCGCAGTCGGCAGGCATGGGAGTGAAAGCGGGGTTAGAAGCCGAGAGGTTGAATGTGATCATCTGTGCATTCGGATCGCCGCTTAGCATGGCTACGCGGTCGAATGCATTAGCGCCGATCCCGGAGTAACTACTTCCGTTGGCAAACCGATTGCAGGCCATATAGTATCCATCAGGCCATACGCCCCATTTTGGATAATCGGGAAGTGTTGAACCGAAAGAATATACCCACCGGTACCAGCTTCCGGTCGGATCGGAGGTCTGCGACACGGCGACCATCTGCCAGTTTTGATTGCCTATATAGGAAAGCTGTGTAAATAGCCACCGGTCGGCTTGCTCGTCATAGTTTACTACTCCGTCACCGCCGTTGTGATTGTTCGGCATTCCATTCCACACTGTAGAGTTGGAAGCAGTGAGCAGCAGGTTGCCCGATTTGTCAAATATCGAAAAATGCATGTTGACATCCTGAAAATAGACAGTGGAACTGACATCGCCATGGGTATCGGGAGGAAGCACGCCCTGGGTGTTATTGCCACCATCAAAGTTCTGGATCGTTGTATCTGTAAGTATGGTCAGACCATTGAAACGCTGGATTGCAGGATCGACATAGTTTTCAGCAAATTTCTGCTGGCTCTTCCGGAAATGATTCTTCACCTCCTTTTCCACCGAAAGGTCAATTTTTTGCGTATGGGCTGCAACCATATCCCGCAAGGGAGGGGAAACATCAAAATAGACCGGTTTGCTGACAACCATTGCAGTTTTTTGAGAAAAGCCGGAAAAGCCTGCAAAAAGCGGAATTAACAGGAAAAAGAAAAATTTATTCATGTATCGGATTTTAATGTATGGAAAAACTCAGATGTAATTATTCGTCCACAAAATTAATAAAATTATGTCCTCACTCATCATCGGTCGAAACAAATTACAGTGCAGCTACTTATAAGCGTTGTATATCATCCCAGCATCAAACAATAAGCTAAAAATCAGTATGCTACCTTTTTGCTGCCGTTGTGGTACCATCCTCCAACCAGTCTGAAACCAGGGTTTAATTGGTTTCACCTTGGTTAGACCTTGGTTTCACCTTGGTTTCACCTTGGTTGGAGACTGATCTGTTGTTATTGGAATACTGATACAAATCGAATGATGATCATCCGGTGAATCACGGGTATATCCCCCCGGTTGCAATGCATTCTTTGAAATCACTCCTCCGACCAGAAAACATCATCATATCTGAAAAAGTGTGAATGATGTAATTCTTTTCAAAAGTTGTGTAACATTTATTGGCCTGTTTTGGATGACATTTGTCCAGGGCAGGATAAACTGGATTTGAACCCTGTTTCAGGCTGACAAAAATAAATCTAAAATTAAAAAGGAAAATTATATGGAATCACCAACCCGGGAATTAATTCAGGAACTCCTGTCCGTGGAGAAGGCACCCTGTCTTTCACTTTATATGCATACGCACCGAACCCATCCTGAAAACCTTCAGGATAGTATCCGGTTTAAAAAGCTTGTCAAAAAAATGGGAGATTCCCTCTTGCTAAAATATTCAGCCGGTGAAGTTCAAAAACATCTTGACCCTTACGAAGATCTTGGTGATGACAGCATTTTTTGGAGTCATACTCCCGAAGGATTAGCTGTTTTTAGCACGGTTGACCTGTTTAAGGTTGTCGGTTTGCAGGAACCGGTTGAGGAACTGGCAATGGTAGCCGACAGTTTCCATACAAAACCGCTCCGG
>JADGPR010000012.1 GCA_017882335.1 Bacteroidales bacterium
TTTTGAATCAGGATAAAATTGTATCCGGTTGGACTGTTGTTTGAAGATACATCTGCAACGGCTCCACCTGCACTCAGCTTAAATTGACCTACCTGTTTGATGGTCATGGAGAAGTAACCGAAAGCATCGGTAGTATCTGATTTTATTACAGTACCATCATTAGTAGTGATTTTTACAAGCTGTTTCGCAAAAGGTTTCCCGTTTTTGGTTATGGTTCCAAAAATGTCTCCTGCAAAGGTTAGTGCCGGAATTACAATTAACATTAAAAGAAGCATTTTTCTGATTTTCATGGCTGTGTTTTTTATGGAAACTCTAAAGGTACATTTTTTTATTGCTCATTGTTCATTGTTCATTGTCATCAGGCCGGGCGGGAGAGGATTTACTTTCTTTGTTTAAAAATTATCATACATCGGAAAGCGCGGTACCCGGTAAGTCTTACGGATAAATTTTTTAAAACCGTCGACAATTCCCGAACCCCAGTGTGCCGTATACCCCATATGCCCGCAGTTCCCTGAAACCTCAGTTGCCCAGAGAACTTCCCTTGTTTGAATATCAAAAAACACAACCCACATCCATGCCTGTTCCTGTTCCTTGTTAAAATTTTCAGGAAGCAAAACCAGCCCAAGGCCTGCTTTCTCATTTAAGTTGTATTGTTTAATGGCAGATTTTATGGAATCCAATGGGAAAGAATAGTCTCCCGCAATAATGAAATCATTCACCATATTGAGAGAAACAGACATTATTTCATTTTGCTTATAATAAAAACTGCCTTTTCTCAGTGTCCGCTGAACCCAGTTATTCCATATGGTCTCTTTCTCGAGAAAGGTGATCCAGGATCTTGGATAATTTCGGCGGTATTCAGCGTTTTTTGATATTTTAGACGCATCAGAGACCCTGACATGCGAAAAATCCGCCCCGTAATAAAACAGGGGTTCGGTATTTCTGATTGAATCTGATTTATCTGACGTCTTGACCTGCTCATTATTTTGCGCCACAACAGTCTGGACAACCAGGCAAATGAAACCAGGGAATACGATGATCAGTATCGATTTAAATATTGAAGGATGAATCATAGTGAATTAGTTTGAACGAAATCCGAAAATTAATCCTCTAAAATACTAAATTAATTGTTATCCATTGTGATTCTCCCGGTTGGGCTCGCCAGTGTGTATGTTACCCTTTCTTTTAAAATATTAACGATTTCTCTACCACCCCCGCCAAAATCTACTGATCTTTGTATAAGAAAATTCAAATATCAAAAAACGACCATTTTATTTTAATTGCCTGATAAAAAATAGCCATATGAAAAAAATGATCTTTCTTTTCGCTTCTTGTGCACTCATTTCCCAGGTTGTATCTGCACAGAACAACAGCTCACATACGCAAAGAATTCTAACCGACCCCGCAAAAGGAGCTCAGGTTGAATATCGTTCTGCAAACAATACGGCGGTAAACGGACAGCAGAATACACTGAAGTCCATGGCAATACCGGGAACCAACTGGCATGCCACTGATGCTGCCGCCATCGACAATGTTGCAAAAGTCTCAGCCCAGGCTCAGAAAACTGCTGCCGGATGGACGCTCAACAACCAGCGGCTTTCCCTGTATGGCACTACCAATATTCCGTTATGGGAAGTTCCATTAACAATACAAACCACGGAGGAATCAGTGGATATGACAGAAGATGGTTCCAAAATTGCAAACGGATACAGCCATTCCATTGCAGTTTATACACCAGCTTCATCTACCCCCATCTGGTCGACCACGATCTCCAGGTCGGTCACAGGGATCCGGATCTCCGGTGACGGACTGAAGGTTTTTGTTGGTGTGGCCAATCTGCCTGCCGGTGACAGCAGTTTCGTCTATTGCTATACAGTGGGGCAAAATACACCGGTCTGGATAAAATCATACCCCGGTGCCTTCACTTCCCTGGTCATTAATAAACTTGCAACCCGGGTGATCTTGGGAGAATATGGAGGAGGATATGCCATCATTCATGTTTTGAACGGTGCCGATGGTTCGCTGATCTTTGATGCGCCATCTTCGGATCAGTATCCACCCGCCATCTCAACGGATGGGAAATATATCGTAAACGGGAATTTTTCCGGTTATGTTTATCTCTATGAATACGATGATGCTTTGTTAACATACTCTCAAAAATGGAGTCACAAAGTGAACGGGACAAATTCATGGGTTTGCGGAATGGGAATCTCTGCCGACGGCAGTACGATCGCAGTGGGGACGATGGTATTCCTTACCTCCAGTTATGACGGAGAATTGTACGTCTTTAACAACAATTCGCCGGATCCGTTATGGATTTATTCCGGCATGGGCGACATGGTGCAATGTGTAGATGTCAGCGGCGACGGTTCAATCATTGCTGCAGCAGGTTGGGGGCCATTTAATAATTCGGGACCCGATTTTTATTTATTCCGGAAACAAAGTAATATACCCTATTTTACGCTGAACACACCGGGTTCTCTCTTCTGCCTGGATCTTTCCGATGACGGGAAAGTTTGTGTAACAGGTGGAAAAGCGGTACATGCCAGGGCCTTTGGAAATGGTGGCAACCTTTACAATATCAATTCAGATCCGGGTGGAGGAACACTCACCGGACATGCTGTTAAATCAGGCTCCGGCATACAGGCAGGAGTAAAAGCCGAGATTGTAGGCCAGCCCACATATTATGATTTCACGAACGACTCATCTGTTTATATGATCAGTTATATTCCGGCAGGAACCTATTCTGTGCGGTATTCCGCCGTGGGATATATTACCCAGGTTATAACCGGAGTCCAGATCACCGACGGGCAAACTACGGTGCGTGATGTGACCCTGCTTCCTGTCGGTGATCCGCCCGCCAACCTGACTGCGACACAGGGTGCCGCATTGTATGTTCATCTTTCGTGGGAGGTATCACCTTCGGCAGGCGTGACCGGGTACAACATTTACCGGAAGCTTTATGACTTCTCGAATTACCCTTCCACACCACTGGGAACTACCGGTGCAGGGCAGCTGACCTTCGACGACAATACGGCCTTGCCATTAACACATTATTATTATGCCGTTACCGCAAGGATTTTCGATACTCTTCAATCACCTTATTCCAATGATGCCATCGGCTGGACCGCCGATGGGTTTGTCACCAATGAAATCAGCGCATATGTGGGATCGACGCCGGTAATCGACGGTGTAATAAGTCCTGGCGAATGGAGTGATGCATTTCGGGTGGATTTATCCGATTTCCTTGGGATTTATGATAATGCGCCTGACCCCATTTCAAGCGTCATTGGCTATTTTAAAGTTAATGCGGCCATGACCGAACTTTATGTGGCCGTTGAGAACTTTGATGATACGATTCTGAATGATCATGACGAAATTGCGCTGTATGTGGATGATAATCATGATGGCGTTTTCCCGCCATCCACTGATAATTCCGAAGGAAATTATTGGGCAGTTCATTATGCTAGCGGTGACCTGATCCGTTACCGGCCGATTTACAATACCGGGGGGGTGGGCACAGTTGTCCTTGTCCCGAATGCCCAAGTGAAAGTTTCCGGTGCTTCCGGCCATATCGTATATGAATTCGTCATTCCGTTGGGATCTGATTCTACCTGGCAGATCAATTTCAACAACCAGAACCAGAGTGGTATTTTCATTTTTGCCCTGGATGACCCGAGTAGCTTCAATGGGTGGTGGCCTTGTTCGAATTCGAACATTTTCTCTCCGGCCGGGTATGGCGTCATAACATTCGGCGCTACCGACCAGGTGCCTCCGCCACCGAACAACCTGCAACTTTTCAATCCGGTTGCACAAAATATAATGCTGCAATGGGAACAGCCAGACATCAATGATTTCGACCACTTTAACATTTATGAGGCAGTAAACGGGGGTTCATTTACACTGCTTGATCATACCATAGGTGTACAATATTTTCTGACCGTGACCAATGGCAATTACCAGTTTTATGTGACAACCGTGGATCAAACCGGCCATGAATCAGTACCATCAAATATTGTAACAGCCGATGTTACTGTAGGCCTGCCGGCGTTAACCGGCGAAATATCCATGTTCAAATTCGGACCCAATCCTTTCACGGATCAGCTTATTATTGACCTGAAAACGGAAAAACAGACATTAATGCAGGCTGTTATCTATGATCTCAATGGAATCCCGATTTATACACTGGTAAATTCACAAATTGGCCAGGGTTATCATCATTTTATATGGAATGGGAAAAATGCTGAAGGAAACAACCTTCCTGCCGGTATATATACCATGGTGATCCGCACCGGTGGAGGAATGTTCAATACATACAAGCTGGTGAAGATAAGATAGCGCCCCCTGCATACCGGCAGGCAGGGTTCTACTTACAAATTTCAGAAGGATCGTTTGTGGAATTAGTGGAGAATTTCTAAATTTGTTCACACGATCGCTTAGTTAATAATCCTGAACGATGGTTTTCTCTGTTTCCTTTTTCAGGGTATCCTGGATCCTGCTGGCTGTTCTCATGGTTTTCATTTTGGGAACGGGCATGGATACGGTGGATAACCGTGTAATGTATGATCAGCAGGTAGGCTGGATGCTGAAGCATGTGAGGTTCAAAACAGGAGATCTCATTTTCCGGAGGGGTAAAAGTTTCGCAAGCCAGGCTGTTCTCCTTACCGACCAGAATTCACACTATTCCCACGTTGGTATAATAAGCCTGATAAATGGCAGACCCTTTGTGATTCATTCCGTTCCATATGAAAAGGGAAACGGTAACGACGAGATGAAATGTGAAAAACTGGAATCCTTTGTCTCCTTTGAAAAAGCGTCACGGGCAGCTGTTTACCGTGTTCAGGGGATGAGCAATGCCGGTTTGACGAAAGCCGTAAAATGGGCAAGAAAAGCTTTTGATACGAGGGTGAAATTTGATGAGGAGTATAATTTGATTTCGGATGACAGACTGTATTGTACCGAACTCATCTGGAAGTGTTACCGGGCAGCAGGAATTGATCTTGTCAAAGGGCAATTCGACGATCTGAATATTCCGTTAAAAGGCGGGTTTTATATTCTTCCCGGGCGACTGATCCTCAGTCCTTTATTGGTGAAAATACATTCTTTATAAACCTATGTTAAACCTAAAACAAACAACATGAAAACTACAAAACTCATCTTCGGCGTTCTTTTTCTTGGATCGCTTTTTTTACTGAATTCCTGTGGAAGTGGCAGTTCCAGTTCACCTGCCGCTACCGTTAAGGAATTTTCGAACAAAGTTGAAAAAGGAGACTTCGAGGGCGCCATCGGCTGCATTGCTACCGATGGAAAACCCGTGGATAAAGAAGCAAAAGGCAAGCTGACGCTTTTATTGGGAATGGCCAAAGGAGAGGTTGAGAAGAAAAAAGGCATCAAAAACATGGAAGTTATAAGTGAAACGATCGACCCCGATGGAAAAACTGCTACCGTAAAGATGAAGTTTACTTATGGTGACGGCAGTGTGAATGAAGAAAGTAATTCGCTGGTGAAGGAAGACGGTAAGTGGAAACTCTCCCTGCAAAAAAAATAAATCTGACAGAAAAATGATTTCCTTTTCAGGGGGTTGTCTTTTTAGACAGCCTCCTTTTTATTTTCTGTTTTTTTGTCTTCATTTGCAATCTGTAACTCTTTTATCCGTATCTTTATAATCTGTAGGTTTTTAAAAGTGGCAAAGTCTCCTCTTTTATTTCCTGCAGATACTAAAATGATCTTTTATAAGTTTTGATAAGCAGAAGGTTTTAGTGTTAGATAGATAAAACAAACGGATAATGAAAAAAGACGTATTGGAAAACAGAATGAATCTCGCAAACCACCAGTTAAAAGTACCGCATGCAAAACTATTGACTGGTTCTATCCAAAATAAATTCCCCATCATTCTTGACGGTGGGAAAACGATTCTCTTTATCTCAGATAAAAGTAAAGAAGCAGAGACCATAAAACGGTATGAACTGCGAAGAAAAAGGTAATACGCTTCTTTCAGCCTGACCTTTTTTCTTCCGGCGACCCAGTTTACACCGCCGCCGGAGTCCCGTTCCGATAGTTTCTGGTTTTGACCGGTATGGGTATTCCAAGAAATTTCTCCAATCTTTTTGAATCTTTTACAACTGTTTTTATCACGGGTAAGAATCAGTGTCCTGAATATACGGGAGATATATACCCTCCGATTTCATCGGGATTCCTGCCTGCCGCAGGCAGGGTTCGACTAACAAATTTTTCATCACTTCGTTCTAAAAATTTGAGTCTCCCAAATAATTCAGTTAATTTTGGCAACCATTAAAACCAAAATCATTACTACATGCAAAAAAATCCTTCCTGGCTGATGATCGCGTTTTCCGCGATGATGCTCTTATTCACTTATTCCTGCAATAATAATAGTAAAACGATGAACGCTGAATACAAGGTGCCGGCCTTTGACCCTTCCGGTATCGATTCCACCGCGAAACCCTGCGATGATTTTGATCAGTTTGCGAATGGAAACTGGAAGAAACACAATCCGATCCCCTCAACCGAAGGTGCCTGGGGCGCGTTTAACGTCCTCGATAAAGAGACCCGTGAAGTGAAGATCAAGGGGATCGTTAAAGAACTCCTTGACGTGAAAGACCTGAAAAAAAGAAGCGATGCACAGCTCATCACAGGTTACTACCGCTCATATATGGATACTGTAACCATTGAAGAGCGCGGCATATCTCCCATCATGCCGATGGTTGAGAAGATCAATGCCACGAAGAATGTCTCGGATCTGATTGCGCTGGCCGGCGACCTTGCTAAATATGATGTCGGGGGCCCGTTTATGATTTATGTCAAAGCAGACGACCGGAATAGCAAGATGAATACAATTTTCATGGGACAAGGCGGGTTGTCGCTGGGCGATCGCAATTATTATGAAAACAAGGATTCAGCCATGGTGAAGATCCGGGCGGAATTTATATACCATGTCGATAAAATGTTTGCAATGACCGGCTGGAAGGTAGCCGATCCAGGGAAGACCATCCTTGGCTTCGAAACCAAACTGGCCCTCATCCAGCTGAAAAATTTTGAAATGCGTGATCCCGTCAAGCTTTATAATAAGATTTCTTTCACTGAGCTTCAGAAGCTGGCGCCGGGGATCAACTGGGCCGATTATTATAAAAACTACGGCCTGAGAGCCGACACCGTGGTTGTTTGGAATAAAGATTACCTGAAAAACCTCAACCTGCTGGTTAAACAAACCCCGTTGGAGATGTTGAAAACCTATTACCTGTGGCATGTCCTTTCAGGCTTTGCCGGCGGATTGCCCGATCAGTTCAGCAAGGAATCGTTTCATTTTTTCAATACCATCATGTATGGGGTAAAAAAACAGCGCCCCCGCGAAGAACGTGCAATCATGAGTGTGAACCGCAGGCTGGGTATGCCCCTGGGAAAACTATTTGCAGCAAAATACTTCCCTGAATCTTCCAAGAAGAAAGTTACCGGGATGATCGAGAATGTGCGTTCGGTATATGGGGAACGTATCGAAAAACTTACCTGGATGAGTGCAGTAACGAAGGCAAAAGCCAAAAAGAAACTGTCGCAGTTCACCTGGAAGATCGGGTATCCCGATAAATGGAAAGATTATTCCAGCATCGACATTCAGCCGGATAAGCTGATCGAAAACATGATGAACATCACTTTGTGGGAAAACAACGATATGATCGCAAAAGCAGGAAAGCCGGTGGACAAGTCGGAATGGATGATGTCGCCCCAAACCATCAATGCATATAACAATTCAACGAGCAACGAGATCGTTTTCCCGGCAGCCATTCTTCAGCCCCCGTTCTTTAATCCGGATGCCGACGATGCCATCAACTACGGCAGTATCATCAGCGTAATCGGTCACGAGATGACACATGGCTTTGATGACCAAGGGGCGCAATATGACGGAGAAGGAAACCTGAGCAACTGGTGGGCTCCCGAAGACGCGAAAAATTTTACTGCACTTGGCGAGAGAATGAAAATCTATTTCAATTCATTTGAAGTCACCAAAGGATTTAAGATCGATGGAAAACTCACCTTGGGCGAAAACATCGCCGACCTTGGCGGATTGACGCTGGGGTACTATGCTCTTGTGAAGTCGATGGAAGGGAAGAAGGCGCCTGAACCCATTGATGGGTTTACCTGGAAGCAGCGGTTTTTCCTTGGGTGGGCGCAGGTGTGGCATGAAAATATAACCAATGAAAGCCTGATAAACCAGGTACAAACCAATGAGCATAGCCCGGGACGCTGGCGTATCAATGCCACCCTGGCGCAGATGAAGGAGTTTTCGGATGCATTTGGATGTAAAGGGAAAATGGCTGTTGCCGATGCCGACCGGGTTGTGATCTGGTAATAAGGCAGTCAGGCAGGAATCAGCCGATTATCAGAAGAGGTAAATCCGGTATTTGCTCTTAATATATCTGAAGTACCAGTAGAGTCTGCGGTTCACGTCAATGCCATATTCTACATCGGGCCGGCAATCAATAGATGAATCGATAATTCTGCTGTATTTCCCGGTTCGGTAATAATCATTCCAGTTTCCCACTGCGACGATGTTTTGGGTCCGGTAATAATCATTTGATCGGTCCTGTGCCGGACTGTAATTGGTCAGATACCATTGATCAAATCCGGAGTCGATGATCACGATACCGTATTCAGTGGTGTCCTGATCTTTCTGGGTCAGAATTGCCGAGCTTTTTGAAACTGTTTTTACCGGGGAACATGCCCAGATCACCAGGACCAATATTCCGATGGAAATACTACGTGACATGATGATGATTTTTTGTGTGAAATTACAGTTGTGAAGCACTTTTGGGGGATATTTTGAACCTGAAATATTTAGGTCACATAATTTATCTATTCTCCACTTATTTAAGAAAGTTATTGCAAGGTAGTTTCCTTTCCGTTGGTCTTTGAAATGCCGCTTAACAGGAGGGTATCTTTTCTCTTACAGAAGGATCAGTTTCTGGGTATAGGTAGTTTTCAGGGTTGTCCACTTGACGTAATACACCCCTTTAGGCTGGCCGGCCAGATCAATTGTGCAGGTGGAATTCCCTTTCCTGATTGCTGAATGATAAACAATTATTCCGTTGTTGTTTGTTATTGTAAGCTCCGCTGGGTGGTTCAGCGGTTGTATTGATTCTAAAAACACTTTTCCGGTTGAAGGATTCGGGTATAACCGGAATTTTTCTGCCGATTTTTCTTCAACTCCAAAAACGGGGTTATCCACATAAAACGCGTGAACCAAAACCAGGTTTTCAACAAGGCTTCCGAAATAAAAATCGTACCAGCCAGGCTCAAATCTGTATATATCAGACATGAAGAAATCAAAACAGGTATCGCTGTAATAATGTCTGTAGTTTTGCGGCAGACTGATCCCATTCTCGCCTACTACGTAAAGGTGTGTACAGGTATTGAAGTGCGTATTTCTTCCTTTAACAAGCATATATTGGCCCCCGTTAAAATTCCCTAGGCTGTCGGTCGCAAATAATGAATCCGGAGTAAGGGATTCAATGGAAGGGGGATTGGGCCCTTCTGTAATGGTCAGCCCACCGGGTAAAAACAAAGAATCGCAGAGAGGGTCAACCGTAAAAACGTCATAGGTGCCAACGGGCAAAAGGTAATCTATGTTCATTTGAACCTGGAGGAGGGTTTCAGTGAAGCCTAAGCAGGTAGTATAGATATACTGATTTAAGTACGTGTTAATTGAATGGTCGTCTGATTTTCGAAGACCCGCGTGAACGTAGAAAAAACCGTACTCGGGAAATTGATTAAATGCGGTATGCAAACCGGTAACCTGAAGAGTGATGTCTCCTCCGCGCTGCACTGTGTCTGGTGCACATGAAACAAGGGAAGGACGGTCCGTGGTCGCAGTAATCTCAAACCCGTTTGCAAGAATGATATCTCCGTCAACCCAGGTGTTACCCAGGTGCACATCGTATAACCCGCCCGAAACAGTGAACGGAATAACATACCTGACCTTCATTATTCCCGGTAGCCAGTATTGAACATCCCAGGCCTGTATGGTGTCGGGGCCAAGCACCAGGTATGAAAAATTATTCCAGTAGTCGAAGTGGCTGTTGATCGTAGTGATAAAAGTCGTAACCACCTTGCCGGCGACGGAACTGTCGGGACTCAGAGATACTATCTGGGGAGGTGTCGGGTCAGGGTCGATCATGAAAGCGCCGGGGTTAATTAGTGTTATGGGATAAGGGTCCCAATAATTATAATGCATGACAAAATCGTAGTACCCAAGGGGCTTGCTATGTGTGAGTGTGATCGTGACGTCCGCGGTTGTATCGTTGATGTAATTATAAATCCAGGGATACTGGAGGTGGGCCGTCCCCTGGACAAGTTCAAAATATAAGGCATTGTGGTTCCATGTCAAAAAATGGGTGCCATGTGCGTTCACACGGATGATCACATCATCGCCACTGTAACCACTCGTGGGGGAAATGCTTTCAATTGACTGTGCCCGGCATCCATGCCCCGGGTCCGTGCAATAAAATGCAGCCAGAAAGAACGCGATTTTTATACCGATTCCGATAAATTCTGCCAGATACTTATTCATGGTTTGTCGTTTTTGGGGGTTATTGGTTTCCGAAAACGTCAATTAAAAATCAATATTTTATAACTGGAACTGGTTTCGCATTACCCGGAACTATTACTTTATTTTACTGTTTCAGCTTCGGGCTTAATTGATTTATTATCCACCGAAACAACTGATTCATCAAAAATAATAAAATTTTTTAGAATTCCCAAATTTACCCTTGTGATCACTTGATGAATAATCATTTTTTCAGAATGGACCTGAATCGCATCGCTCCCCGAAAGAGGCTCTGATTAATCGTGTACATTCAGGAATCTCACCATCCAGAACTCTCCGATGAATTGGTGGATTTTGGTTTATTCGAAATAATATGTAATTTTGCCGTCCCAAAAATCTTCCTCAGTTGGTTAGAATCCCGCATGTGCGGGATTAATCAGTGGGTCGGGGAAAAATTAAAAACGCATTCCTCAGTAGCTCAGTTGGTTAGAGCATCTGACTGTTAATCAGAGGGTCACTGGTTCAAGTCCAGTCTGGGGAGCTTCAAACAAATAGCCGTTCCGAGAATCGGAACGGCTATTTGTTTGAACAATCGAACATTCGATCAACGAGTTCTGAATTCAGATCTGACTTCAAAGATCGTTGATCAATATTCGAGTACTCAGTTCCGCAATCAACAATTCAGATTTCAATTCTTACTTCAAAACTCGTTGATCTATTGCTCGAGTATTCAAATGCCTTTTTTTATCTTCCTGTTTCTTTCGGCGGTCTGAATACTCCTGACAAATATTGAAATCAATTCATTGCATTCCATGAGACAATTATCCAGCAGTACATCCTTATTCTGAAGATTAATTTGTCTGAGTATTTTCAATGAAATGTACGATTCCCTCAACTCTTTCAAAGCAACTTTCATTTTATGAATAAAATCGTTGGAGGATTCAGCGCTTTTTGCTTCTCCGTAATTCAAGGCTGGAGCGGTTCCTGACCGGATCAGTTGTCCGGAAATATTTCGTGCGCTGATAGTCGTTGGTAAGGACTCAACAAGTGTTGCAATTTTGACGGCAAACTCAACAAGCCGGTCTTCAAGATCAAATTTCTTTTCCTTTTCCATTTTTTAGGTTTTAATCAATAACAAATGATTTTTATCCTTAATCAGGAAAAAGCAAAAAGGTAATATCGATTTGGGAATTTTTTTTGAACAATCGAATATCGATCAACGATCTGTGAAATCAGATCGAAATTCAGATTTCGTTGATCGATATTCGAGTATTCATTGGTGTTTCCAGATTGACAGCCCCAGAATTACAAATTCTGCCCTGGTAACCTTCCTGTGAATCAAATGATAATAATCCGACGAGGCCTAAAAGTTCACTATATTTGAAGGAAATATCAAAAACATGCCCAAAACTTATAGGGTATTATTTCTTTTACTATGCCTTTATTTTGTTCAGGATAATGCAGAATGTCAGGGATGGGAAAGATTGCATCCTGTTACAACCAGCAGTACCTTAACATCCATTTTTTTTGCAGATTCTCTTACGGGGTTTGCTGTTGGTACATCCGGGACTATTCTAAAAACAAACAATGCCGGCAGATTTTGGTCACAACCTGATACGGTAACATCAAATAATTTAAACTCCGTTTATTTTATCAATTCACAAACAGGGTATGTTGCAGGAGATTCCGGCACCATTCTAAAAACGATAGATAGTGGAGAACATTGGCTTGCTCAGAATTCTAATACTTTGAATAACCTCACTGGTGTTTTTTTTACCAGTGAAACAAATGGTATTGCAATAGGTGAAAAAGGAACGATAATAAAAACAAACGATGGTGGAACCACATGGGTGTGGCATGGAATGTCTTCAGATATTAATTTGAGTAAAATTTTTCTTACGGACTCACAAACAGGATTTGTGATTGGCAGTAAATCATATGGATATACTATTTATAAAACTATTGATGGCGGGTTAAACTGGAATGGACTAGTTGTCGTTTCATCAAGTACCGGCTATTTTTACTCTTTGAATTTCCCAACGCATGATACAGGATATATTGGCGGCATAGAAGGCAATATCTTTAAAACAACTGATGGTGGCGGAACATGGGTAGCACAATCCTGTGGCGTATCTGAATTTATTGAATCTCTTAGTTTTGTTGATGCAAATACGGGTTATGGAACAGGAGGAGCCAACCTTACGCTTGGATTTGTTATCAAAACCGTTGATGGAGGTAAAACATGGACCAGAACAACACCCAATGATGTTTTTAACCAGCAGGAACTAAGAGATATTTTTTTTACCAATAAAAATACTGGCTTTGTCATAAGCAGGGAAGCGAACATCTCGAAATCGATTGATGGAGGATATACCTGGAATGAAACGACCCTTCGTGGTCGCTGTTTATTTAATACCGTTGTATTCATTGATTCAACAAATGGCTTCATCGGAACCGGATCTGATAAAATAATGGGAACTTCCGATGGTGGAGATAACTGGGAAATTTTCAATACCGGAACCACAGGTGAAGCGTTCAATTTCTCATCAACTTCAATAAAGAAAATCTGTTTTCTATCAAATAAAATGGGTTATGCAATTGGTGAGTCCGGACTATTTTACAAAACAAATGACCGTGGACAATCCTGGCATTGTGACACAATGTTAACAGCTAGTTATTCCGAAAGCTTAACATCAATGTCTTTCCCGGATACTTCCACAGGATATATTCTTGTTACCAGACAATATTATCCGTCCGGATTTGGATCCTTCATTTTAAAAACAATTGATGGTGGAACAACATGGAGCAAAATGCCCTTCTCTCCAATTTATGGATTATATTCCATATTATTCCTTACGAAGCAGACTGGGTTTGTAACGGGTGTAAACGGAACAATTTTTAAAACCATAGATGGAGGCGTGAATTGGATGTTAATTCCAACCTCAACAACATCAAATTTGTACGCCATTTCATTTCCGTCAAATAATACGGGTTTTGTTGCAGGCAGTAAAGGCCTCATTCTCAAATCTTCAAATGGAGGGTATACCTGGACGGACCAATCGTCATTACCCACCATGGATTTTTATGATTTATTTTTCTTAGATCCATCTTATGGTTTTATTGTTGGGAATCAGGGTGCCATCTTGAAAACAATTGATGGAGGTAACACTTGGACAACTCAGGAAAGCGGGAATAACGGATATTTAAGAAGTATATGGTTCACTTCAAAGAAAATAGGTTATATCTGCGGATATGAATGTTTTCCAAGTGGAGGGTATGCAATATGTGATGGAATTATCTTAAAAACAACGAATGGTGGTAATGTTGGGGTATCTAATAATAACAGAAGTGAATTTTTAGAGGTAAAAATATACCCTAACCCGTCTGAGAATGAATTAACATTGTCAATCTATACTCCTCAACAAATAAATTTTTCCGCAGATCTATACCAAATAACAGGTCAATGGATAGAAACGCTATTCAACAAAGAGCTTTTTACGGGAACCCATCTGTCCCAAATAAAAAGAAATGACCTGCCTGCTGGTGTTTATATTTTGTCAGTTAAGACTGATAAAGAAATTCATTCATTAAAAATCATTTTCCTTTAAGTTCTTCTAGCATTGTGCTAATTCATGGATGCTGGTTTATTGAGTTACTATAAAACAGTGCAGCCCCTTATCGGTGTTTGACAATATTTCCTACCACACTACTTACATGATTCTTACTTCCTTATTTTCTTCTAACTAAGGTTTGCCTTCACGATTAAGTTACCCTCACAACAAGGTTTTATTATAGTATGGGAGGCTGTTAGGATGAATTATCTAAGCCAACGGAGTATTCAGCTTAAATGTGCAGACAGAGCCTCTACATTGATAAAAGGCTTCAGCTCATAGAGTTTCTTGAAATCTTCAAATAATTGGTTCGAGAATCGTTCACTAAGGGGAGCAAATCAAAATAAGGCGACAGAGATGTCGCCTTGTTCTTTTATTGTCAAGCGATTCGGTAGTTGCAACTTTCTTTTCTAACAAGTTTTTTAGTGCGATGATCAGCACGAATGAACGAAACCGACTATCTATACGCTTGGGTTAAAATTGCAGGTCTGTCAATGCTGGTCTTGTTATACCGGCCGAGGGATAGTCAATCGTATTGGTTTCTGCAGTCTCGAACCAACCAATTAATCCCTACCTCGAAACTGTTGGATTAATCATCGATACACCAATTCTTTCTCCTTCTTTGATCACAGTTTCATAACCCTTTAAAGTATTAATCAATAAATCTTCATCGATGCGAATTTTGTTTTTTTCAAACAGCAGCACTACCGTGGAACCCCCAAATTTGAAATACCCTTTCTCTTCCCCTTTTTTTACAAAATTCCCTGTATAAGTCTGTACGATACTTCCTACCATGGTTGCACCTACTTCAGTCATCACAACATCTCCAAACAAGGGGTTTGACATGATGGTAAATTCCCTTTTGTTCAGGCAGAATATTTCAGTCATTTTGCGCAAAGCAAGGGGGTTAACTGAATAATATTCACCGTCAATCCGGGTGATGGGTGATACACTTCCGCTAATGGGAAAATGGAAACGGTGGTAATCGAAAGGGGCAAGCCGGATGATCACCAGGGTGCCATCAAGGTAATTTTGAGCAAGGCGGGCATTATTCAAAAACGAAAAAATATCGAAGCGGTATCCTTTGATGATAAAATCGCTGTTGCTGATATTGGCATATGCCAGTATTTTTCCATCGGCAGGCGACACTGTAACGGTTGAGTTGGTATCCAGCGGTCTGGCATTATTCTTTAGTTTCCGGGTAAAGAAATCGTTGAAAGAGTTGAACTCCTGTTTTTGGGCGGTACTCATGTCGATATCAAATTCTTCAACAAAGGGTTGTATTTTTTTGGTCGATGAAGGACGATCCATTCTATTGCCATAAACAGACGAAACCACCTTTCTTTTGGCCAACGCCCACAATGTTGCTTCGCCAACCGGATTATTATACAGCCACACCAACCACTTTTCGCCAGCCACTTTTTCCGTTTTTAACAAGCCACTTTGCCTATCGTAATATTGGATGGGAGCTTGTGGCGGCAATGGATATAAAGCCAGTATGGCAATGACAGCAAGCAAAAACAAAATGAGGCCCCACCTCTTTTTAGTTTTTGAAATGTTCATCTGTTATTATTTGTTTTTTATGAGTCAGATGCCTGCCTGCCGTCAGGCAGGGAATACGCCAGATTGAATCTAATATCATCATAGGTTGGTGATTTATTCCAAACATGACTATTTCATGTTTGCTTTGTTTGCCTTGAATAGCAAATATAGAACAAAGTCCAATAAATCATAGCACTGATCAGATGGGGTTATCCTGTGACACTTTATGACTATATTTGACCTCTGGGATTGTTAGGGATTCTTAAGGCCATTTAATACAATGCCAGCTATAAACATTATCAGATATGAAAAAGTTCATGCTTGTTTTTACACTTGTTCTTTCAGCCACTCTTTATGCTCAACAACCGTTGACCATAACTGAACCATCGGACTTCAAATGGACCTATGTAGGGTATAAGGGATTCTCAGCTGGCGCAGCAAAGGATATCAGCCTGGCAATTAATGAATCCGGTCAGCCTTACGTTGCATTCATTGATGGGGCAAATGGCTGGGATGCAACTGTTATGAAATTTAATGGAACATCGTGGGAATATGTCGGTGTTCCGGGATTTACACTTTTCGGAGCTACTAATACGGGTTTGACATTCAGTGCATCCGGCGACTTATTTATCGTTTATAAAGATTGGGGAAATTTTTATATGCAGGCCTCAGTTAGAAAGTTTGACGGAAATAGCTGGATACCGGTCGGAATTGAAGGATTCTCTGGGAGTGAGATTTCTGAGCCGTGCATTGCTATCGACCCTTTCAGCGATCAACCCTATGTGGCATTTGCAGTTGATCCGCAAGGGGGAAAAATTTCAGTGATGAGATTTGACGGACAACATTGGGTGACCGTTGGTGTACCGGCATTCACTCCCGGTGAGGCCATGGATCTGAGTCTCGCATTTAGTCCGCTTGACGGACATCCATACATCGCATTTTGTGATGTCGGAAATGGCTTTAAAACCTCAGTAATGAAATTTGATGGAACAACCTGGACCTATATAGGATCCCCTGGTTTTTCGGCAGGAATAGCATATTATACAAGTCTTGCATTTAATCCCTCTGATGGTATGCCATATGTGGGTTATAAGGATTACATGTATTCTTCCAGAGCGACCGTAAAAAAATTTGATGGCGCAAATTGGGTCAATGTTGGTACTCCAGGTCTTTCGGAAGGTGAAGTTGAAAGCACATGCCTATCCTTTAGTCCCAGTGGATCTCCTCATCTGATTTATAGGGATTTTGCTACCGTTTACCCGGTCACCGTAAGGAGGCTTGATGGTTCAGACTGGGTACCTGTTGGAAATCCTTCATCGGGAAATGCATACCAAACAAAACTGGCATTTTCAACTTCTGGCAAGCTTTTCATAACATTCATTGATACGAAGGCATGTGTGATGCAATGCGACACCAATAATACCGGGATCAAGGTGCCTGACGAACCATCCTTATCAATCTGTCCGAATCCTGCATCAAATATTATTGTAATTAACCTTTCCTCTTATTGGTATTACAAAAATATTTTCATCACTTCCCTTATCGGTCAACCCCTAATCACATGCCGGGTTATTGAAGCCAAAACCACTTTAGACATTAGTGCCTTACCCAGCGGAGTTTATTTGGTGAAGATTGTCGGTAAGGATGGCGAGCAGGTAGGAAAGTTCATCAAGGAATAGCTAAATTCAACGTTGCAACATTGAGCAGCAAGGGGAGCAAGATCAAGTGTAAAGTGTAAGGTGCAAAGTGTAATAATTTCCACTTTGCATTTTTCGTTTTGGACATTGCACTTCGCATTTCGGCTTTTTCTTTGAACAATGAAATAATTAAAGATCTGAAATGCAGTTTTGAAGATATAGATATAATTGAACTTGTTCATAAAAGATGCAGACATTTTTACCCTACCCTGGCTTTCAGGAGTCAGCCAGGGTGCTTGATTATAAGAGACTGGGAAACCAAAGAGTGGAAGCGATGCAGATATTGAACATCGTTTCTGGTGTAGTTCCTGATTCCAGGTGGAAAAACCATCCAGCTGTGAAGATGTGGGTAGGATACGAGAATGCTTTAAAGGCATATACGAATGCTATGATAAGGGAATGGATAGATAGGGGGTACAACAATAGCATGGTGCTCTATTACGCTGATAGGATAGAATATCCATGGTGGTTTGGAGATGAGAATTTTCACAGGTCGCATAGGTCAAGGTTGATACAAAAAAATAAAGAATTTTATTCCCCACTTTTCCCAGATGACGATGGATATAATGGTTACAAATACTTTTGGCCAGATAATGATTTACGAAAGTTTAGAGTGATTTGAGATTCTGTCAAGTTCCGGATACAATCCGTTGAAGGGCAGTGAACCTCTGAACTACCTCTTGCTTACTTTAATATCCAATCCTGATTGATCTTTGAATTTGTTCAGGCGGTATTTGAATGAGAGCATTAAATACCTTCCGATGATATTCGACCGGGTCTCCCGCAGATAGTTCATCTCACTCACACGTTCAATACCGGTGTTTTTATTCAGCAGGTCAAACCCGGTGATGGTCAGCAGTCCACGGTTATGCTTCAGAAAATAAAAGCTGATCTCTGTTCCTATCAGGGGAATGTTGACCATATTATTAAACGTCCGGGCATTGTAGTTGGTTACATCGGCTGAAGCGGCGAAACTCCAGTGCTCATTCGGCGTAAACCGCACTTCCCCGAAATAGCCCAGATCGAAATACCGGTTATTCAGTGATTCCTGCACGGAGTAATGCGCGTCAGTCAAGGTGAAAGATACGCCAAGGTTAACATCCCACTTCTCCTTTTTCCGGTTGTCGAAACTGACGATTAGCCGGTGCGTGAGGTTTGTATTGTTGTTTTCTACCTTGTTCACATAGGTGATCCCCTGGTTCCAGCTCTCACGGAGACTGGTGTGAAGAGTCAACCCGAGCATCCTGACCGGGGTGGAGAAATCGACGGATGCCGAGGCGGTATAATCATCCGGTACATTTAGCAGCGTCATCGTTTGACCAAGACTGTCGTTGATGGTTTGAGACCAGTTGATCTTGTTGTGCGTATATTTAAAATCGACTGAGGTAAAAAGGGAGGTTAATGAAAACTGATCGAATAACCACCAGTTGAAATTTGCTTCGGAGATGTACTCTGGTTTGAGTGACCGGTTACCATAAGTAAGCATCAGGGGATTGATATTGTTAACCACTGGCAGCAATTGATTCGCTGTAGGGGCGTTGACCGAAGAGGTATAAGTAAACGCAAGCCTTCGGCCTGTTTTATGTTCATATTCATATGAGATCCGGGGGGTGAAAAAACAAACATCCGTCTGTAAACTTTCCTTATTATTCAACCTGTTTATCATCCTTCCCAGTTCCATGGCCCCGGTGATAGCAAGCTTGGTCTTTTCTGTATTCCGTTTCAATTTTATGGCAGGCTTCATGCTGTAATACCTGCTTGAGAACACCGGGCTCAATGAGTCGGTAATCTCTCCTGTATTGACCGGGATACCCTGTTTCCTGTCGATCTGTTCGCCGGAAAAGCCAACCTGGATAATGGGTTCAAAATAAAAGAGCTTGCCCAGTGCCTGGGTAAGGGATAAGGAAACATCACCGCCCAGTTTATCGGAAAGATTTTTTTGGTACTGTTGCGATTCAGCAGTCTGAACAGGATTGTAATATTGTAAACCATTCTGCCAATCTGCCCTGCCTAAACCATAAGAATAAGTACCATTGGCTGACAATTTGATGTTGGTGCGGTCACTCCTCAGCTTTTTAATGTATGAACCGGTGAAATTGCCAGAAAACCGGTTATTCCGGTTAGAATTCTTAGACATTAAAGTACTGATGAGGCTGTCGGTATGGTAACTTCCGGTTGAGGACACCTCCGACCCATGGCCGTTGGTAAGTGAGGCACCACCTGATAATACGAAATTCCGTGTTGAATCGATCCTGTTTTTGTAGCCAAAGGTCAACCGGTGCGCCTGGTTCTCTTCATCGCCCGATGCTACATTCTGCTGTATGAAAGAACCGCCGGGCAGAAAATTTTGTGTATGGATCTGCTGGTCCAGCCTGGTTTCGGAGGCATTCCCCAGGTAGCTGATAAAAAAGCGGTTGTTCTTCCTGAATTCGTGTGAAAAATTCAACCCGGCGGCCCCCGAGGTGACATACCCGTTTACCGGTTGTCCGAAATTCACCGGGTAATTGTTATCGCTGGTTATATTGATCTGTGCCGAACCGCCGCTGCCCATTGCCCCGATCCCCCCGCTAAAATTAAGATAATCGGAAAAGGAAAAGCCAAACTGGTTGATATTATTGACCATGCCGAGTGCAGCAAACTGGTTCGCCCCAGTAAAGCGGTATATTTTTCCGCTTCCCTGGTAGTGATCTCCGGTACCGCCACCAGACATCACATCGCCGAAAAGCGCCTTTTTCTTATCATCCTTCAGCACCAGGTTTACCGTTTTATCATGTGAGCCATCACTGATCCCTGTAAATTCGCTTTCATCCGATTTTTTATCATAAACCTGCACCTTCTTAATCGCATCGGCCGGAACATTTTTAGTGGCCACCTTCTGGTCATTCCCGAAAAATTCCTTGCCATCTACGAGTACATTTTTAACATCCTGTCCAACAGCCCTTATATTTCCCGAGCGATCCACTTCCACCCCGGGTAATTTTCGCAGAAGGTCCTCGGCAACTGCATCAGGTTTCGTTTTAAAGGCGGCTGCGTTGTACTCTATCGTATCCTTTTTGAAAAGCAGGGGAATATACTCCCCCTTCACCTGGACCTCCTTTAAACTGATGGGATTGGGCTGCATGACCATAGCCCCTAAACTGTTTCCCGACACAAGTGGCAGTGTAATCCCACGGTAAAGCGTCTTGTAGCCCAGGTAGGCTACCTGCATCAGGTATTCACCCGGTTTGGTGTTCCTGATCTCGAAATGGCCGCTGACATTTGTAATCCCAAAAAATGCCAGGGTGGAATCGGCCGGGTGCATCAGGGCGACCGTAGCATATCCCAGCCCCTCACCCTTTTCGTCCAGGATTTCGCCCGTAAGGGTGTTCGACTGGGCCAGGACAGCCATTGACAATAGCCATACCGGAAATATAAGTAACCACTTCATTGCCGCTTCCTTACTTTTGGATCTTGATTACAACATGGCTACCTTCACCGCCTTCGCTTCCTGTCTCCTTCATTTTTTCATCAACGATCTTTTTAAATTGTGCTGCAGTCACCTTTTTCCCTTCGTTCGGTTTAACCAGCAGGCTTTTATCTACCGGCGTAAATTCAACGGAGGTTGCCGTAATTGTCCGCTGACCATCATTGATATCGACCGCAAGGATCAGGCCGGGCAGGTTTCCCTGATTCTGCGGACCGGTTGAAACAGGAATGGCCGGGGTGAACCAGGCGCTGATCTTCTTTCCGTTTTCCTCGCGAACCGCTTCCTGGCACGGAAAATCCAGAATGATCTTATTCTGCCCGGTAAGTTTCCAATCGGCTTTACCGGCATCAGATTCAATCAAAAACTTACGGGTCATGAATTCGCGCTGTTCAATCTTTTTATTCTCCTTCAAATCGCGATATACTTTATCATCTGGAGTTGATATCTGAACCTGAACCATACCCGCGGCGCCCTCCTGATCGGCCGGTTCGGGTTTTTTATCTTCCCTGACCCCCTGGTAAACAGAGATGTCGGGTGAGAAGTACAAAATTTTATGATTTGTTCTTTCTTTCGGGAGCATGTCAGCATATTGTGCTGATTCCCCTCCAAGGTTAATTTCAAGTTTTACCTTTTCATCATACAGGACCTTCCCGGAATTATTCGGTCGGGATGGAGTTTGTCCATGGCCAGTGATAAAGATGATCATCGCAGCCGGAAATAAAATCAATGTTTTCATGGTTTGGGTTTTAGATTTGTTCAGGAGCAAAAGTAAAGCCGGCATCCGCTCATTAAGGTTAAGGCAAGACCAATTAAGGTTAATTAAGGTTAATGGATGTCGGGATCATCCCGGATTGATATATTTTTGTTTTTCCGGATTCAAAATGCAAAAGTTGAAACACATCAAACTGGCAGGATTGCTCATGACCTTGAGCTGGCTGCTGCTTTTCGTCTTTGTCGTGCAATGGCTGCTGACCCGCTATGGAACTGAAAAGGAGATCCTGAACAAGGAACTTGTCCGGCAGTTCAGCGACGCCGGGATGCAGGTGATGGATTCAACACTGCTCATCAACGTGATTGATCCGTTGATGAACAAAACAAAACACATCCGGGTACTGATGACCCATGCCGACAGCAGTATCCGGGATACCGGCAAAAGCAGCTCCCCCGGATCAATAACCCGGATCGGCGACCCGGGAAAACAACCCCGGGTCTATACGATCAACATTTCCGATTCCGGCTCAAAAAAGTTAATGAAAAACCAACCGTACCGTTTTGATATCGATTCCGGAGATATGGTTCTCCGCAGCATCCGCCTGATCGTAGGCAGGAATTCCGATACAGCCCATGATAAATCGGTATTCAAACAGATGCTCACCGAAAAGATTGACACAAACCTGTTCAGGAAACTATTTTTTGAAAAAATGACTAAACAGGGACAAAACTTCACGGTTACCTGGATTTCCGATCCGGGGAAAGATTCCGGTTTGAAGCGGAACTCCGGGATATTTTTAAGCAGCAGGATTTTCGAGGGATCTGTCGGCGCAGAGATCAGCAGGTTTTCATGGTATCTTATCAAACGGATCATTCCCCAGGTAATTTTTGCGTTGGTATTGGTTCTGATGACAGGGGCTGCCTTCCTTTTCACCTTTCGCACCCTGAAAAAGCAGGTGCTGTTGAATGATCTGCGCAACGATTTCATCAGCAACATCACACACGAACTGAAAACACCTGTATCAACCGTCAAAGTGGCCCTGGAATCGCTCCGGAATTTCGATATGAAAAAAGATCCTGCAGTTGCGAACGACTATCTGGATATGGCTGTAATGGAGATGGAGAGGTTCGACCGGTTGATTAACAACGTCCTGAATATTTCGCGACTCGAAGAAAACAATCATATGGTGACGCTTCGTGTCTCCAACCTCAAAGCGACCGTTACAAAGGTGATCCGGACAATGACCCCGCGTTTTGAAAAGGAACAGGCAGCCATTACCATTGAAGCGGAGGAGGAACAATATCTATGTTTGATGGATGAACTTTTTGTCGAAGGCGTTCTGATCAACCTTTTCGACAACAGCCTGAAATATGCAGGAGAAAAACCGCGGATCGGGATAGCTCTTTCAGAAGATAAGGATCATGTTTACCTGGCTGTCAGTGACCACGGCCCCGGGATCCCGGAACAATATATTTCCAAGGTATTTGATAAATTCTTCAGGATCCCCACCGGCGACCGGCATAATATAAAGGGACATGGTTTGGGGCTGAGCTATACCGCCCAGGTTATGAAACAACACCGGGGAGCCATCCGTGTTAGAAACCTTGAGGGCGGGGGATGTGCGTTCATCTTAACCTTTCTGAAGGGATGAAAAGAAAGGTATTGTATATCGAGGACGAACCCTTCCTGGGAAAAATCGTAAAGGAGACGCTCGAAAACCAGGACTTTGAGGTCCTCTGGAAAACCAGCGGGATTGGTATTCTGCAGGAGATCCGGATCTTCGCACCCGAAATTTGTGTACTCGATATCATGCTTCCCGATGTGGACGGGTATGAGCTTTGCCGCCAGGTTAAACACCGTTTTCCGGTGTTGCCGGTTATCTTCCTGACGGCGAAGACCGAAACGGCCGACCTGGTGAAAGGATTTGAAGCCGGGGGAACCGATTACATGAAAAAGCCATTCAGCATTGAGGAATTGATCGCGCGGTTACATAACCAGTTTCATCTGGCCGAAGGGAAAAACAGGGGGGCCGGTATCCCAGCCGAAGAAATGGCCCTCGGGCGATACCTCTTTTTCCCTGCCCGCTGTGAGCTGTGTTCCCCGTCTCGGACCATCAAGCTATCGCAACGTGACATGCAGGTTTTATCGATGCTTACAGACCGGATTAACCGGGTTACCGACCGTAAAACAATGCTGGTTTCAATCTGGGGTGACGACTCCTTTTTTAATTCCCGCACACTTGATGTCTATATCCGTAAGTTACGCAACTATTTATCGGAAGATCCCAGGATAGAAATAGTGACCATGAAAAGCAAGGGCTATCTTTTCCTTGTACCTGAAAAATGAAAAGCGGCTGATTTTGATTTCTCAGTGTTTCATCTTAACTTTATTGATAGACACCGATAGCCTGCAAGAAGTCTTCCGTCGACCCTGTTTGGAAAAGCCGGAACTTATGATCACTTTGCGCCGATTTAAATTGACCATCGTATATGTCTGATAATAATGTATCTAAACTGGTCTATTCCGATCGGCCTGGGATGGTCAAAACTATTGGCTTGTCCAGGCGTTCACTATTTTTCTAACTCACCAGCTCACCAATTCGCCAGCTCACCAACTGCTATATTCCATACTTCTCAATAATTTCCTGCTTTGATTTTCCGAGGATGTTGTATTTTTTCCCAACTTTCCTGAAAGCATCCAGTGCTTTTTCGAGATGATGGATCTCGTGGCCTGCAGAGATCTGTGTACGGATCCTGGCCTGGCCCTGGGGTACAACCGGGAAGAAGAATCCGATTGCATAAATGCCCTCTTCATAGAGGTCGCGGGAAACATCCTGGGCAAGCTTGGCATTGAAAAGCATCACCGGGACAATGGGAGTATCCCCTTCCTTGATGACGAGGCCCATTTCAGTGAGTCCCTTGCGCCAGAATCCGGTATTCTTTTCGAGTTTATCGCGGCGTTCGGTGGTTGCGGAAAGAATTTCCAAAACCTTGATCACTCCTGCAACGACCGGGGGTGCAATGGTATTGGAGAAAAGATATGGACGGGCTTTCTGCCGGCACATTTCAACGAGTTCCTTCCTTCCGGAAACACAACCACCGGATGCTCCACCCAACCCTTTTCCAAAGGTAGTCGTGATGATATCCAGGCGTCCCATGACCCCGCATTTTTCGTGAGTTCCGCGGCCGGTCTTGCCAATGAATCCGCTGGCATGCGAATCATCACAGAACAACAATGCATCATATTTTTCGCAGAGGTCGGCCATCTGGTCAAGCTTTGCCATATCACCATCCATGGAGAATACGCCATCGGTGATGACCATTTTCAGGCGCTTGTCATTGTGAAGCTGGAGTTTTTCTTCCAGATGGGCCATGTCGGAATGTTTGTAGGTATCATGCATGGCGCTGCAAAGACGTATCCCATCGATGATGGAAGCATGAACGAGACGATCAGAGATCATCACATCATCCTTGGTCAGTACGGCTTCGAAAACACCGCCATTGGCATCCATGCACGAAGGAAACAGAATGGTATCTTCGGTGCCGAGAAATTTCGTAATCATTTTTTCGAGTTGTCTGTGGATATCCTGCGTTCCGCAGATAAAACGAACGGAAGACATACCATAGCCATGAGAATCAAGGCCGGCATGGGCAGCCTTCACAACCTCCGGGTGGCTGGATAAGCCGAGGTAGTTGTTTGCACAAATGTTGATCACTTTCTTCAGGGGGGCTCCTGCAGGAAACTCCACTTCAATCTCTGCAGCCTGTGCAGAATGAATGTAGCGTTCAACTTTTAAAAGACCGGCATCTTTCATCCCGGTCAGAATTTCCTGGTATGCACCACGTGTTTTGTCGCTGTAAGCCATATGTTACCTCCGCTATTTTAAATATTCATTAACCAGTATGCATATCTTGTTAACCGAGTCGAAAGCCTCCGGTGTTGCCTTATCATCAGGTATGGAGATCTTGTATTTGTTTTCGAGGAACCGCTTGAGGGATACCATCGAAAAAGAATCGACAATACCGCCTGAGATCAGGGGGGTATCGTAAGTTACTTCGCTGTCGTCTTCCACATACTCGTTGATGATGTAAGTTTTTATTATTTCTTTCATGTCTTCCATGTTGTATTCTCCTTTTTTGTTTTGGTTTATAATTGATTGGATGTTTATTCGCTGTTCGCTGTTCGCTATTCGCTACTTTGAGCCCCTATCCCTGCACCCCTCCCCCAGTTGGGGGAGGGGCCGGGAGTGGGGGCGTTAATCGTTCTCAAGTGTCGAAGTATCGCCTATCTCCTCTCCCCATTCTTTTGCATGAAGGATCCTTCGCATGATCTTACCACTTCGTGTTTTGGGCAAAGAATCAACGAATTCGATCTCCTGGGGCATGGCCAGGGGTGAGAGTTTTTTCCGGACGAAGTTCATAATATCAAGATCCAGGTCTTTGCTGCCGGTAAAACCAGGTTTCAGGGTAACAAAGGCTTTTACAACTTCCATGTTTACGAAATCCGGTTTGGCCACTACGGCAGATTCTGCTACGGAAGGATGTTCCAGCAAGGCCGATTCCACTTCAAACGGGCTGACCAGGTGGCCGCCGGTATTGATCACGTCATCGTCGCGGCCGACAAACCAAAAATAACCTTCATTGTCGATACTGGAACGGTCGCCGGGAAGATACCAGCCATTCTTGAATTTATTCTTATAGGTCTCTTCGTTGCCCCAGTACATCCGCATCATGGAAGGCCAGCCGGGTTTGATCGCAATAAGTCCTATTTTCCCGGTTTCGCCTAAAGGTTCGTATTTATCGGCATCAACCACCGTTGCGGTGATGCCGGGGAAAGGCTTACCCATCGATCCGGGTTTGATTTTCATTCCCGGGTAATTGGAGATCATGATCGACCCGGTTTCCGTTTGCCAGTAAGTATCAAGAAACGGTTTCCCGAAAACTTTTTCCGACCAGATCACGGCTTCTGAATTCAATGGTTCCCCCACGCTTGCCAGGTGGCGCAGACAGGAAAGATCGAACTTTTTAATGATCTCATCACCTGCTTTCATCAACGAACGGATAGCAGTAGGCGCCGAATACCACATCGTGATGCGGTGCTTCTCGATAAACCGGTACCAGCTTTCAGCAGAAAACCCGGAGTCAAGCACACATTGTGTCACCCCGGTACTGAAGGCGCCTATAATCCCGTAAGAGGTTCCCGTAACCCAGCCCGGATCGGCAGTACACCAGTAGATATCATCATCCCGAAGGTCAAGCACCCATTTTGAGGTAAGGTATTGAGCGATCAGGGAATAATGAACATGTTTAACACCTTTGGGCTGACCGGTAGTTCCGGATGTATAATGAAGGACAGAAGGGGATTCAGCGTAGGTTGGGTGAATCTCAAATTTATCCACTTTCGGCATTTCCTCCAGATTGAATGCCACTTCCCTTTGCTGCAAAGGTTTGGCAGGATCCTGGTCCACGATGATCATGTATTCCAGCCAGGGCATCTTATCGATGATCTTGCGCACCTTGGGCGCATGTTTCTTCTGGGTGATGAGGATCCGGGTCTGAGCATTCTCAAGCCGGATAAAGAGAGATTCATCTCCAAAGGCGGAAAAAAGAGGTTGTGCGATGGCGCCGGTTTTCAGGATACCGAGAAACCCGAAGTACAACTCCGGAATTTTATCCATGAACAAACAAACACGGTCCTCCGGCTTGATCCCGAGGTCCCGCAGGAATTGGCCGATCGTATTGGTGGCAAGGCGGATGTCGTTGTAGGTGTACCTCTTTTCAACGCCTCCTTGCCCTTCCCAGATCAGTCCCAGCTTATCTGCTTTTCCCATCTGGCAGATCCGGTCGGAACAGTACCATCCAATGTTGATGACATTCCCGGGTTTATAATCCAGTTCCCGTTCTGCAATGTTCCAATTGAAATTTTTTACTCTTTCGTCATAAGATCCGATGTTCGGCATAGTGAAGTTTGTTGTTTTAGTTAGTACTAGTATGTTTAGGTTGGTTGTTTCTTTTGGCAGTTCGCTCTCTTTCCCCACCCCTTAGTCCCCTCCCCCAAGAGGGAGGGGAAATCATCCCTCCATTCTCTGACCTCTGATCTCAGTTTTCCTTCTCAACAGTTACGATGGCAATCGCCATTTCCTTCACATGTGATAAAGATACATGAATTTTTGAAATTCCTTCAATCTTTCCCAGTTCTTCTGCTTTCCCGTAAAGACGGATCATGGGTTTGCCGAATTCATCATGGTACACCTCGATATCTGCAAACCTGATCCCGAATCTCCACCCGGTGCCAATGGCTTTCATAAAGGCTTCCTTGGCAGAAAACCGGGCAGCATAATTTTCATATTTATGCCTTTTCGTTTCGCAATAGGTGATCTCCCCGGAAGTGAAAATCTTATCCCGGAAACCAATATCTTTTTCCATTACTGCGTGAATCCTGGATACCTCAATAATATCAGTGCCTATTCCGTAGATCATAAGGTTGAGTTAAAGGTCGTGACGTGTCACGCGTCACGCGTTACGCGTTACGATTTTCTATATAGCTCCCAATTGTTTTCCAACCTTTTTAAACTTCTCAATGGCAAATTCGATCTGCTCGGTTGAGTGTGCTGCACTGATCTGTACCCTGATCCTTGATTTTCCTTTGGGGACAACCGGGTAATAAAACCCGATCACATAGATGCCTTCATCGAGCAGGGCATTGGCGAAGTTCTGCGAAAGCTGGGCGTCATTGGGAAGATGGCCGAATAATACAGGTACGATGGGATGAATTCCCGAAACGATCCTGAAACCGGCTGCTTCTATTCCTTTGCGGAAGAAGTTTGTGTTTTCGAACAGCTTATCCCTGAGCATGGTGGTTTCAGATAGCAGGTTCAGAACTTCGAGCGTGGCACCGGCGATGGCAGGCGCCAAGGTATTTGAGAACAAATAAGGCCTCGAACGCTGGCGAAGGATCTCCACGATCTCTTTCCGGCCCGAAATACAACCGCCGGATGCACCGCCAAGGGCCTTTCCGAAGGTTGTGGAGATGATATCCACCCTTCCCTGGGCATTACAATGCTCAACCGTTCCCCTTCCCGTCTTTCCTACAAATCCGGTTGCATGTGAATCATCCACCATCACCAGGGCATTGTGTTTTTCGGCCAGGTCGCAGATCTTGTCAACATGCGCAATGATTCCGTCCATGGAAAAAACACCATCCGTGACGATCAGCTTAAAACGCGCTTCACTGGCATCCTGCAGAACCTCCTCCAGGTCTTCCATGTCGTTGTTCTTATACCGGAAACGTTGGGCTTTGCTCAGCCTGACACCATCGATGATGGAGGCATGGTTCAGTTCATCTGAAATAATAGCGTCCTTTTCACTCAACAGCGGTTCAAAAACCCCTCCGTTGGCATCAAATGCAGAGGAATAGAGGATGGTATCTTCTGTCCCGAGAAATTCACTCAGCTTTGCCTCAAGATCTTTGTGAATCTTCTGGGTACCGCAGATAAACCTGACCGACGACATCCCGAAGCCGTAACGGAAAAATGTCATATTGGCGCCAGCCATCGTTCTCGGATCATTGCACAAACCGAGATAATTATTGGCACAGAAATTCAGAACTTTTTGCCCTTTGTCCGTCTTGATTTCAACACCCTGGGGCGTAGTCAGGATACGTTCATTCTTATAAAGACCCTCCGAGATGATGTTATCGAGTTGTTTTTGCAGGTGATCTTTGAATTTGCCGTACATGATGAAGAGGAAGCGGATTGTTAATCAGGTAACAAAGGTAAATATTTAACGTTTACCAAGGAACAATTCTGAATTACAACCGGCAAATTCTTTGGATTTTCTTTTTACAGTCCACTAAAACATCATTTCATATTAAGAGGAACGAATTCTATGTATTTTTGATGCGAAATTGATAACACATGAAAAAAACGTCCTTTGCTATGTCATTGCTGTTGATGCTTGTGTTAACAAACTTC
This sequence comes from Bacteroidales bacterium, assembly GCA_017882335.1. Lineage (GTDB taxonomy): Bacteria > Bacteroidota > Bacteroidia > Bacteroidales > FEN-979 > FEN-979. Next base: position 29,556 of record JADGPR010000012.1, read on the forward strand.
ACCCTTTCCTCCTGCAAGAAAAAAACGACTCCCATCCCTGATTTTCCGCAACTGATTGGCCACTGGAGCGGCACAACATCACAAGGCACTCAGATTCGCTTTATGATTGATAACCTTAATGGGTACCTCTATGTAACAGAATACGATTTGACGGTATATACCTCTGGAGGATACCGGCAATATAAAGCAGGAAATTCAAATGGTATTGTCGGTGTCACGAATAAACAATTCAAAATCCATCTTGGGACAGGGAATTCCGGAGAATCTTATATCGATGGAACGTTTAATGTGAACGATCTGACCCTGTACGGAAATTTTGCGGTTTATGAACCGGGAAATACCATTGATATCATTACCGGGACTTACTTCTGTTCAATGGGAACTAAATAGGTAATTATGGAAAATTTTGTTTTCTGCAACCCCACTACCCTTCATTTTGGGAAGAACGCACTCGATGGGTTGAAAGAGGTACTTCAACACTATGGCAGGAAGGTCCTGCTGGTATATGGCAAAGGATCGATCAAAAAAACCGGGCTTTATGACAAGGTGATGGGCTATTTGAACGAGGTGCAGGCTGAGGTTTTTGAATATGAAGGGATCCGGTCAAATCCGGTGATTGAGGATGTAGATATTGCTGCTGCCCTCGGACGTAAGCACAAGGTTGATGTCATTCTCGCAGTCGGAGGAGGCAGTGTGATCGATTCGGGAAAGTTTATTTCCATTACGATTCCTGTTCAGCATCCCGCCTGGGATTTCATCACCCGGAAAGCAAAACCCGAAAAAGCAGTGCCGTTGATTTGCATATTGACCCTCGCTGCCACCGGAACCGAGATGAATCCTTTTGCCGTGATCTCAAAACATGATGCTAATTTTAAAGACGGGTATGGATCTCCGCTTCTATATCCTGCTCATTCTTTCCTCGACCCGCAATTGACAGTTACGGTTCCCCGTAATTATACGGCCTATGGAATCGTTGATCTGATCGCACATTGTTTCGAGGCCTGGTTCGGCGCCGGAGAAACCACACTCAGCGACCGGTTCATTATTTCGATTGTACAGGAAGCAATAAAATATGGGCCCGCCTTACTGAAGGATCTGAATAACTATGACCTCCGCGAAAAGATCATGTATGCAGCCACCATGGCGCTGAACGGACTTACTATGCAGGGAAAAAAATCGGGAGAATGGGGTGTTCACGGCATCGGGCATATCCTTTCCCTGCTTTATGATATTCCGCATGGCGCATCGCTGACGATTGTTTACCCTGCCTGGATGAAGCATTTTCAGGAAAGAGCCGCAGGCCGGATCGCATTGCTGGGTTCCGGCATCTTCAATGAATCCCTCACTGCTCCTGAGTCCATAAAGCGTATCGAAGACCTGTTCCGTTCGCTGGAATGCCCCGTACGTTTGTCGGAAACAGGGATCGTGACCGATAAACAAAAGATCTGTGAAACGCTGGGGATCAATAAAGTAAGCGGTTCAAATTATAAATTGAAAGAAGAAGATTTGGGAAAGATTGTGGAGTTGTTTTTATAAAGGATTGAGTCGATCTTAAAAGTCAAATTTTGCGGCGAGTTACAAACTCTGCTGAGCATAGCATTAAAATTAAGACCCTCATAACAATTTTGCTTTCATCTTAAGCATGTTGATCCCAACGATTATTTACGAAATATCCACCGAAAACTCCGATAATTAAAAATATAATACCAATCATTTTGACCAACGAATGCTCTGTATTGCGGATGCCGGATTGTTTGCACCAGGCCTATTATATATTAATGAAATCTTGAGCAGTTAATACTGATATTTGCGCTTTTTTATAGTCTTTTAAATTTCGTGTCAACAGGATTTCGATATCATTTTGTAAAGCTGAAAAATATTGAATGGCATCCTCAAAATCTTCAAATTCTGAATTCAAAGCCAAGTCAATGATCTTTTCAGTCAATGGGGTTATGTGAACTAAAACTTTGAATTTGCGAAGAATTTGTTTCGCTTGGCTTTCAGATTGTTGCTTTGAAATTAAATAATGAATATTAGCAAGGGATAAAGCTGAAATGAAAACCAGAACCTTCCCTTCATCTGCTAATGTAAACAACCGGGCTGCAGCTGAATAAAAAGGATCCCGCTTTGCCAGAAGATCATAAATAATATCTGTGTCAACAAAGACCTTTTTTTTCATAAATACTTTTCATTTATGTGTTTATGATATTTTTCCTTCAGGTCTTCACTGCTTGTCACATGAATGATTCCACTAAGCGATTTTACCAATGGGGAAATATTTTCGGAAGTTTCAGGTTCATGGGTTATTGCTGAAAGGTAATTTTCAATCAATTTAGATAAGCTGGTTTCGTGATCATTAGCATATTTCTTAGCTTGATCGATCACCTTCTTCTTCAATCGTAATGTTAATTTGGTTTCCATGATTATTAGTTTTGACGTACAAAGATACACAAATAATACGTCATGTCAAGAAAAAAGACAGCATGGTTTGCGCTACCTCACTTATGCTAAGTATGAATTATCGCATTACTTTAAATTTTTTCGCTTGAAAACAAGAAAAAAGTTATTCCTAACTTTGATCGCTAAACACTTACCGAAAATCATGTGTATGAGCCCCAGGGCAAGCCCTGGACACAATTTCTTTTTGTACTTTTCTTTTGCCTGTTCCAAAAGAAAGGAAACAGAAAAAGACACCCTCAGTCAACCGAGGTGGATTTAGCGACCCACTATCGGTTTAATTTATATATGCCCTCAGGCCGGGCGGGAGATTATTTACTTTCTTTTGCTCCACCAAAAGAAAGTAACAAAGAAAAGTCACCGCTGCATGAAAATGGCTAAAAATTTTCGTCATTCGCTAAACTGCGGAAACTCGTCGCTTCGCTCCTCAAACACTCCGCAGTTTTTTACGCTCATTCCTCGATTTTCTTAACGCAATTTTCATGAGGCGGAAAAAAGTTATTGAACGTTGTGTATTGATTAAATATGGAATCCATCTGATCCGGATTAAAATCAGATAAGAAAAAATAATACCAGTCGCCGCATAAGCAGCCTTGGCTGAGATAATCGAACGAAGTGAGATTTGCCCAAGTCCCGAGTACTCGGGATTGCGGCGACGAGGTCTCCCGGCCTGAGGGAAAAAGAATGGTGAAAGGTGGTTTCGACAAGCTCAACCACCATTATGTTCCCTGAGCTTGTCGAAGGGAACATTTGAAATTTTGTTCAAATTCAGCCTCCTGAGTTTGGGCGCCCATTTGGCAGTGACACCGACGATCCCCAGCGTCATCATTCCTCCAAAAATTACCGAAGGGATCAATCCCATCAGTTTTGCCGCCACTCCTGATTCGAAGGAGCCAATTTCATTGGAAGATCCGATAAAAATGCTGTTCACTGAAGCAACCCTTCCCCGCATTTCATCGGGTGTGACCAGCTGCATCGTCGCCGAGCGTATCACTACGCTGATGTTATCGAACATCCCGCTCAGCGCCAATAACCCCATGGAGAGAAAAAAGTTTGTTGAGAGGGCAAAACAAATGATGCTCAATCCAAACCCGGCTACCCCGATCATAAGTAATCGCCCGGCTCTTACAACGGGAGGACGATAAGCCAGGACGACCGACATCAGAACAGCCCCCACCATGGGTGCTGCGCGTAAGAGCCCCAATCCCTCAGGCCCCACTTTCAAAACCTCGGCAGCAAATACCGGCAACATGGCGACCGCACCTCCAAACAGCACCGCAAACATATCGAGTGCCATGGCGCCCAGCAATAACTGGTTGCTGAACACAAACCGGATTCCATTGGAGAGCCTTTGCATCAGGGTTTCTTTTTCGTCAATAGCAGGAACAGGCCGGCTACGGATAATTGACAATAAGACCACGGAAATCAGCATGGATATGATCACCGTTATATAGGCAACCTTGACCCCGAAAAAGCCATACACCAACCCGCCGATAGCAGGGCCGGTGATCGCAGCAATATGCCAGGTGGTGCTGTTCCAGGTAGAGGAATTTGTGTACAATGACCGGGGAACGACCTGTGCCATCAGTGCAATCGTGGCAGGATAAAGAAAAGCCCTCGCGATGCCTGAAATGGCAACACAAAGGTAGATGGGTAAAACTCCAAACTTCCCGATGATACCCGTCTTGTGATACGTAATCAGCAAAAGCAGCCCGCTTGCGAAAAGGAAGAGAAAGTCAAACCACAGAATGATCTTTTTCCGGTTAAACCGGTCGGCAATATGGCCCGCATAAAGCGCAACGGAGATGAAGGGAAGGGCTTCAGCCAACCCGATCAGCCCGAGTGAAAGCGGATCGTGTGTCAGTTCATATACCTGCCAGCCAACGATGATGCTTTGCATCTGGGCAGCAATGGTCATAAAAAAACGGAAAGAAAGAAACAACCGGAAGTCTTTCAGCTTCAAAACTGCTAACGCATCATGTTTTCCTGTAAGTTCTTCCGTTTTCATTGTTCCCCGATGCTGTTATCCTGTTCAGATGGGATAAAAAAACCCGGTCAAATTGCCGGGTTTGACATTGTCAAAAAGGTAAAGATTATTCTTCGTCTTTCTCCTGTTCTTCATAAGTTTTAAGCAGCTTATCCTGAACGTCACCCGGTACCTGGGTATATTCGCCGAATTTCATGTTGTAGGTCGCCCGCCCGCTGGTAAGCGAACTCAAAGCGGTAGAATAACGGTTCAATTCGGCAAGCGGTACCTTCGCCAGGATCTTCTGGTAAGTTCCTTCGCTGTCCATCCCCATGATGATGGCACGGCGGCCCTGGAGATCGGTCATGACATCACCCATTTTCTCTTCCGGCACAATGACTTCAATATCATAGATGGGTTCGAGGATCTTCGGTCCGGCATTTTTGAAAGCTTCCTTAAATGCAGCACGGCCGGCAAGTTTAAAGGAGATTTCATTGGAGTCGACCGGGTGCATCTTACCATCATAAACGCTGACGACGATATCGCGTGCATACGAACCCGTGAGGGGGCCTTCCTCGATCTTTTCCATAATCCCTTTCAGGATGGCCGGGATGAAACGTGCATCAATGGCGCCACCCACGATACAGTTCTGCATCACCAGCTTTCCGCCCCAATCCAGTTCAATCACATCTTTCCCACGAATAGGGAATTCATTCTGGTCTTTCATCCCTTCCCGGAAAGGTTCGATCATCATATAGACTTCCCCGAACTGCCCCGCACCGCCTGATTGTTTCTTGTGACGGTACATTGATTTAGCCGGTTTGGTGATGGTCTCACGATAGGGGATCTTCGGCGCCATGAATTCGATGCCGATCTTTTCAATGTTCTCCAACTGCCATTTTGCAATGTTGAGATGAAGTTCTCCCTGTCCCATCAGGATCACCTGTTTGAGTTCTTTCGAATACAACAACACCAGGGTTGGATCCATCTTGTTCAATTCGCTTAGAAAACTGCCCAGTTTCTCATCATCACCCTGGTTTTTTGCTTTTACCGCTGCCCTGAATTTGGGTTCGGGATAAACCATGGGTTCAATGATAAGATCCGCATTCTTGGGAGAATTCAGGGTATTGTTCGTATAGGTGTTTTTCAGCCTGATGGTAGCGCCAATGTCTCCGGCAACCAGTTTTTCCACTTTGTCACGGTTTTTCCCGCTGATGACAAACAGTTGCGAAAGCCGTTCCTTTGAACTGTGCCGGCTGGGGTTGATCATGTCCATTGCTTCGGTGATCTCACCGGCATAAACCTTGAAGAAAGAAACTTCCCCGAGATGCTGTTCAATAGTGGTTTTGAAAACAAAAGCAGAAGCAGGCTCCGATGGATTGCATTTCAGCTCTTTTCCGTCTTTTGTCTTGATGGCCGGCATGGCTTCGGGAGAAGGCACACTGTTTACGATGAATTCCAGGAGCCGGCCTATGCCCATATCCTGCTTTGAACAAACACACATCACCGGGAAAATCGTACGGTGCATGATGCCTGTCCGGAGCGCTTTTGCGATTTCATCTTCGGTCAATGTCCCTTTTTCAAAGAAGACCTCCATCAGGGATTCATCCTTGGAGGCGAGTTCTTCGATCAGCGCATTGTGCATCCCTTCCGTCTTTGCTTTTTCTCCGTCAGGCACATCCGTGATCTCCGGTTTTCCTCCACCCTGTGGATATTTGTACATCTTTTTTTTCAGGAGGTCGATGATGCTGTTGAATCCGGTACCTGCATTGACCGGGTATTGCATCAGCATAACATTTTTCCCGAACTGTTGGTGCAACTGGCGGATGGTTTCGTCAAAGTTGGCATGTTCCTGGTCGAGATGGTTAACCACGAAAACAACCGGTGTCTGGTTTTTAGTGGTATACCTCCAGGTGATTTCTGTTCCTACTTCCACGCCGTTCTGGGCATTGATAACCATCAGTGCCGTGTCGGCAACTTTAAGTGCAGCTACAACTTCCCCGATGAAATCGTCGAATCCCGGTGTATCAATGATATTAATTTTCCTGTTATCATACAATGTGCAAAGAACCGATGCAACAACTGAATTCTGGCGTTCGAGTTCAATCGGACGGTAGTCGGAAACCGTGTTTTTATCTTCCACACTGCCCCTGCGGTTGATCATGCCACCTTCAAAGAGCATCGCTTCACCCAAGGTTGTTTTTCCTGACTTTGAGCCTCCGATGAGGGCAATGTTCCTGATCTCACTCGTTTGGAATACTTTCATTTTCTAAAGTTTCTTATTTTTATTTGGAAGTAGGATTGTTTGAAAAGGGCTTCAAAGGTAAATAATGCCAGTTAATTATCAAAACTTTTAGGGTTTAACGGTCACAAAGTCATTTTGCCATCTTCTTGGTGATCTCCATCCACTTTTCTGCTCCCATTTTCGACCCGATCACCTCGATAACATGGCCTGCCAGCAGCGCACCCATCTCCCCACATTTTTGGAGAGAAAGGTCCAAGGATTGTCCGTAAAGGAATCCGGAGGCATAAAGATCGCCGGCGCCTGTAGTATCAACCGGGGTTACGGCAATAACACCTATTTCAACAACTTCTCGTCCGCTTTTTATCAACGACCCTTTTGAACCGGTTTTCACCACGGCGATCCGGGCCATCCCGGCGATCTCATCCAGTGCTTCCCTGGGTTCTTTACCTGTAAAGGCCTTGGCCTCTTCTTCATTGGCAAAAACAATATCCACATACTTCGCCACAATCTCCCTGAGGAAATCCAGGTTGGCTTCTACGACATTATAACTCGCCAGGTCAAGTGAAACGGTTAATCCGTTTTCTTTTGCCAGGGATACTGCAGATCTTACGAGATCATGATTCTGGACCAGATATCCTTCGATGTGAAGGTAATCGTATTGTTTAAAATTAAATGCCGTCAGGTGATCTGCTGCGAGTTCGATGGCAGCTCCAAGAAATGTGGCGAAGGTGCGTTCCGAGTCGGGCGTCACCAGTGCAATGGCACGGCCGGTTTCCTGCAGGCTATGGATCATATGCGGTTCCACTCCGGCATTGATCATATCCTTGACAAACGACCCGCCCAGTTCATCCTCCCCGATCACACCAATGTACCCGGTAGGAACACCAAGCATGGCCAATCCATGAATCGTGTTGGCGGCGGAACCTCCGGCAGAAAAACTTTTCGGATGTTTATCAAACTTCTCCAGAACGGCCTGGCTCCTTAGCGCATCTACCAGCTGCATGCTGCCTTTGGGAAGCTCAAGATGGTTAAGAAATTGATCGTCTTCAAGCCGGATCATGATATCTACCAGGGCATTGCCCATTCCAAGGATCTTTTTCATACTTGTCTTTATCTAAAGGAAGGCAAAGGTATTAAAATAATTCAGGAGTCCCGGATGCAGAAAATAGAGACAATTGTCTTGACAACACGGACAAATTTCCGTATCTTTGTGAAAAATTCCTGAAAAATGGCTGTTAAAACGAAACCTAAATCTGTTCTACGGGCCTATGAAAAACATTTGGACGACCGCTTCTGGATGGTGGAAGAGGCTGCTGCCGGGGTCCCGGCATCTGCAGTCTTTGACCTGATGGGTATGACCCACCTCAGTAAATCATTTTTCGCAGGGATGCTGAATCTTTCCACGAAGACACTCGACCGTTACCGGGTGGGCGGGAAGCAGCTCAACCCCTCTTCCGGAGAGATGATCCTGAAACTGTATTCCCTGGTGAGAAAAGGTGAAGAAATTTTCGGCAATGCGGATGAATTCGGGAAATGGATCGAAAAACCCGCTTACGGGCTTGGCTTCAAGGTTCCGAAGGAATTGATGAAATCAACGGCAGGGGTCGATCTCGTCATGGAGGAATTGATACGGATCGAATACGGTGACCTTGCCTGAGTATGATTATTTACAGGATCTCTTCAAACCGCTATGCGGATAAGCTTCAGGCCTCCGGGATAGCCTCCCGCTGGAACCTTGATAAGCAATATGTTTTGTACACATCGGAATCACGGGCGCTTGCCTGTCTTGAAAATGTTGTACACCGTTCAATGGCAACATTACTGGGATTGTTTAAAACCCAGGTCATCCTAATCCCGGATTCCATAAAAATTGAAATCGTCAAAGAAAAGCACCTGCCTCCAAGGTGGAACAGAAATGAACGATTTTCCGTATGCAAAAACCTTGGATCGGCGTGGTATGTTTCTAAGAATACTGCCGCCATGAGGGTTCCTTCTTCCCTGATCCCGAAGGAACACAATTACATCATTTCCACCATTCACCCGGATTACAATCAGGTCAAACTTCTTGATGTGGAGGATTTTTATTTTGATCCAAGGATCAAGATGGCAGAATAATTGCGTCATAAAGTACTAAATCCTTCTTTTTATCGTATTTATCAAGATTGATTCTAATTTATACGAATGTGAAAAATGTCATCGTAAACATTCTTTTTTTATTTTTGCTCCTTTCAACCGGATGCACCCAAAACACCACGAAAAAAATGGAATTCAAGAAACTCACCCCTGAAGAAGAACGGGTTATTGTTTACAAAGGAACCGAGGCCCCGTTTACCGGAAAATACGAAGCTTTCAACGGGAAAGGAGTCTATGTCTGCAAACGCTGCGATAATCCCCTGTACCTTTCCGAAGATAAATTCGATGCCAAATGCGGCTGGCCCAGTTTCGATGATGAGATTTCCGGCGCTGTGAAGCGTGTGCCGGATGCAGATGGTATGCGGACAGAAATCGAATGTGCAAAATGCGGCGCCCACCTTGGCCATGTTTTTTCAGGAGAAAAATTTACCCCGAAAAACACACGCCATTGCGTGAATTCCATATCACTTGATTTTAAACCTGCGGAACTGGCAGCAAAAACAGAGCCGGGTAAAACCGATACGGCCATCTTTGCCGGCGGCTGTTTCTGGGGAGTTGAATATTATATGAAGAAATCAAAAGGCGTGAAATCGGTGACTTCGGGATATACCGGCGGACACAAGGATCATCCTACTTATGAGGAAGTTTGTTCCGGTAAAACCGGGCACTATGAAGCAGTTGAAGTTGTTTATGATCCCGCACAAACAAATTACGAAACCGTTGCAAGGTTATTCTTTGAGATTCATGATCCGACCGAATGGAATCACCAGGGCCCTGATTTCGGTGAACAATACCGATCTGCCATATTTTACAGGAATGAAGACCAGAAACAGATCATCGGAAAATTGATAAAACTGCTGAAGGACAAGGGATTTAAAGTCGTCACGGAAGTGAAAAGAGCCTCCGTTTTCTGGAAAGCAGAAAATTATCATCAGGATTACTACGAACACAAAGGTACATTGCCCTATTGCCATGGCTATGTGAAGCGGTTTTAATATAGAAAACGGATGAAAACCTGCCTTCCGGCTAAGATTTCATCCGTGTCCTTTATCGATATTTATGAATCAGTTTCCTTCTCTTTTTTATTTATCCAGGATCACTTTCTTGGTGAGTGTTCCGGTTTCCGATGTTACGCGAACAAAATAATATCCTCCTGGATAAGAGGAAAGATCAAGGTTGTATCGTTGACCCGAACTAATCACGTTCGAGAAAATCGTTCTGCCGGTAATGTCCATCACCGTCAGATCATCAACCTTTCCTGATAACTCACCGGGAATAATGGTAAGGAGTCCCTTCGTAGGATTGGGATAAACAAGAAGCGTGTTAACACTGTTTTCAGCCACGCCTGTTGTTCCATCCTGTGAAACCGTCACATGTTGGGGTGTTAACCCAGAAACCGTAACGGTAATGATTGCCGTACGTGGAGGTCCTGAAGCATTATCGGAATAGGTGGCCGTAATGGTTCCGTTTCCCGTTCCCGAAGAAGTAACGGTACACCAGCCTGAATTACTTACTGCTACCCAGTCGGTATTTGAAGTTACGGTAAAATCAGTCGTTCCGGCCGGCATGGTGACATTCTGGTTGGGTGGAGTGACTGCAAGTTGTGGCGTTTCTCCCGCCTGTGTCACTGTAACCACATGAGGAGATATGCCGCTAACAGAAACGGTAATCGATGCCACACGCTGGTTAACGGTCGGATTACTTACGTAGGTTGCAGTGATCGTCCCGTTTCCGGTTCCCGAAGGAGTTACGGAACACCAGGAAGCAGGCGTAGATGCTGTCCAGCTGGAGTTTGATGTCACGTTAAAATCAGTAGTTCCTGCCACAGATGTAACATTCTGGTTGGAAGGTGTTACATTCAACGTCGGAGTACTACCTGTAACGGTGAACGAGGCCACCATCGAAGGGTGATGCATGCAGTAATAGGTATAGGTTCCTGTCACGGTTGCATGGTATTCATAAACCGTATTGCCTGCATCAATCGGCTGATCCCAAGTAAGGGCTCCTCCAGGAACTGATGTTGAAGTTGTGGTATGCGTACCACTTACCCACTCCCACCGGATTGTATCACCGGAGATTACATTGGGAAGAGAAGAAGGTGTGAACTGAAAGTTCGCAACCGATACAACCCATTTTGTGGAAAATCCACTGAGACTGAAAATCATGACGAGTAAAGCAATCAAGGAACCCGTCATGTATGATGTATTTGTTTTCATGTGTATTTGTATCTTTATAAATAATTTTTATTTAGTCTAATTCTATGCAAATATATGACAACAAACAAAAAAGTCAAGCATTTTGTTAAAATTATTTTTTTGAAAGGATTGATTCAGAAAGAATAACCGGCAAGGAATAGCCGGAATGGCAGAATTGGTCTGTGTTTTAAGAATCAAATTTCTTCAAACCACTTAATAATCTCCGGTTCCATGGGTTCGATCCTTTCGAAATTTTTCCACTGGAAATTTTTCCTGTGACCATTTGCATCCCAGGAATACACATTAAGGAACATTTTGCCGAAAACAAGATCGGAGGAATCATAATATTTTGCAAAGGCCACCTGTTCGCCGGTTTTAATATCATTGCCGATCACCGATAGTTTCATGTGAAGCCGGTGTTTTCCCTTGCGTGCTTCGACCAGGGCAGTTTTCAATTTCCGGTTTTCCGGTTCACTTAAATTGATATCATAATAGAGGATCCGTTCCAGGTCGGGAAGATCCCGCTGGCACTGGAAAGTCCTGACCCGCGAGTTTTCTTCGATGGTCCATGCTTCAAACCTGCCATCCAGGTCGATAATCGACCGGCCTTTGTTTCCGAGCCGGATGGAGAGCCAGAACGATTCATTCCGGTGACGGATGTAAAGTTTTTTTGTGGAGAAGATATCATTGGGGCGCTTGATCACATAGTATACCAGGAGCCCGGAAAACATGGCAGTGAAAAAGATCGATATGGCCGACTGGATCATCACGATCGTCCTGCCCAGGTTTGTTATGGGGTGAATGTCGCCAAACCCGATGGTATGGAAAGAAACAATGCTGAAATAAATGGATTGTCCAAAATCCAGCTTTTCCACAACAGGCTTTGTATAGGGTGTCAGAGAGATGCTGTCGGTTACATAGTACCAATAAGCGAAAAACAGGATAAACAGGGCATAACAGCAAAATGCAAGAAAACAAAAACGAAGGAATTCACGGGTCTTGATCGAAAAATTCATGCGCATGTGACCTGATTTTTATTCCTTCAAAGGTACAAAACAGAATCATTTTTTATCAGCACCCGTATTGAGTTGCTGTATTTTTATCTTATCCTTCTCTGTGAGACCGGAAATTACCTGGATGTTAATCCCGTCGGATAAGCCGGTCTTGATCTGTCGTTTAGGTGTTTATGGATACTATAACTGAGTGCTTTCTTATTGTTTACGAATCACAATCTTTCCAGTATTCGAAAATTGATCATTACAAAGTCTATAAAAATACAAACCTGATGAAACCTGTTCAGAATTCCAGATGATTGTTCCCTGCATATCTTCAATTGAAAATTCTTTTACAATTTTCCCGAAATCGTTATAAATTCTAAGAATTGATCCAGGATTACTTTGAGAAACCTTATACTCGAACACTACTTCTCTGTCAGCGGGATTAGGATAAACCAGTATATGATTATTGTTTTGATTTATTTCATCAATCCCGATAAATGTTGCATCTGTTATTTTGCCTGATTTTTAGCATAAATTCATCTTTGTATTATTTTTATTGAGCTACTCTTTTTTACTCGCCAGCTCACCAACTCGCCAACTCGCCAACTAATATCCATACCTTTGCACTTCAGATGAAACAACTAACATCTAAAGTCGAAATAACCGCTCCCGTCGGTTCATGGGAATCATTAAGGGCCGCCATTCAGTCGGGCGCTGATTCCGTTTATTTCGGGATCGGGATGCTGAACATGCGCGCCCGTTCATCGATCAATTTTACCCTCCGCGACTTGGTGAAGATCTGCAAGATCTGTAGGAAAAATAATGTACAAGCCTATCTCACGCTCAACATCGTTATTTACGACGGGGAAATGAAAGAAATGCGGAAGATCGTGAATGCAGCTAAGAAAAATGGGGTAACCGCCATCATTGCTTCCGATCAGGCCGTGATTCAATATGCGGTTTCTGTCGGGATGCCGGTACATATGAGCACCCAAACCAACATTTCCAATGCCGCAGCCGTAAAATATTATTCACAGTTTGCCGATGTGATGGTAACGGCAAGGGAGCTGAAACTAGCACAGGTTGCGAACATCACCCGTACCATCAAACGGAAGAAAATCACCGGGCCATCCGGTAAACCGGTCAGGATCGAAATTTTTGCGCATGGCGCACTCTGCATGGCCATTTCCGGGAAATGTTACCTCAGCCTCGATAATTACAATGCATCGGCCAACCGGGGTGCCTGTTACCAGCTTTGCCGCCGTCCCTATAAAGTCACCGACCCTGAGGGGAAAGTTGAACTGGTGGTCGACAATGAATACATCATGTCGCCAAAGGACCTTTGTACCATCGGTTTCCTGGATAAGATCCTTGCAGCCGGGGTAAGCATACTGAAGATAGAAGGCCGTGGCCGCAGCCCTGAATATGTGAAAACGGTTATTTCCTGTTACCGGGAGGCGGTGGATTCGGTGACAGAGGAAACCTATTCAACTGAAAAAGCGGCAGGATGGATGGACCGGTTAAAGACAGTCTACAACCGCGGGTTCTGGGATGGCTACTACCTCGGTCAAACCTTGGGTGAATGGGCCGGGCAGCATGGTTCGCTGGCCACACAGCGGAAAGAATATGTGGGGAAGGTCACCAATTATTTCCGGAAGCTGATGGTAGCCGAGATCCGGATGGAATCTGGGTTTCTGAAACCGGGTGATGCTATTTATATCCAGGGCCCGACGACCGGGTCTATCGAATTTATCATTCCCGAGATCCGCGTCGACCTGAAACCTGTGAAGAAGACGGCCAAGGGCGATCAATGCTCCATTCCGGTGGATACCTTCCTTCGCCGTGCCGATAAAATTTATAAGATTATCAATAACACTACTAACTGAACGCCATTCGTAATTCGTAATTCGTAATTGATCTTTAATCTACATACACATACCTGTTTCAGCGACGGCTCCTCCGATCCTGAAGATTACATCAAAGAGGCAATACACCAGGGATTTGATACCCTGGGTTTCTCCGATCATTCCCCGGTTCCCTTTGAAAATAATTTCGCCATCCGGGAAGAGGAAGTTGAAAATTATATCCAAGCAATCCTGCAGTTAAAAAACACCTATTCCTTTATGAGTGCGGCGCCTGACATCAACATCCTGCTGGCCCTTGAGGTTGATTATATTCCCGGTGTCACGCCGGCAATTAACCATTACCGCAAACACAATCACTTCGACTATTTTATCGGTTCTGTTCATCTTGTAAAAAATGAAGATTCAGGAAAACTCTGGTTCATCGATGGCCCGGATATTACGATTTACGATAATGGGCTGAAAGAAATTTTTTCGGGAGATGCCAGGAAAGCAGTAACCGCCTATTACCATCAGATACAGGAAATGATCGTCACCCAGAAGCCGGATATAGTGGGCCACTTCGATAAGATAAAAATGTATAACCGTGACCGTTTTTTCTCGGAAGAGGAACCCTGGTATATAAAGCTGGTGGAGGAAACGCTAGACCTGGCAGCCCATGCAGGTTGTGTGATAGAAGTGAACACCCGCGGTCTCTATAAAAAACGCTCGGAAACCTTTTTTCCCGGACCGGAGGTCTTGAAAAAGATCCGTTTACGGAATATCCCGGTTACCATCACTTCCGATGCACACAAACCCCATGAATTGTCGCTGAATTTTGAAGAAGCCCGGAAAGTATTGGTAGATCTGGGTTTTGAAAGTACCTGGTTGAAGACTACCGGAAGTTGGAGGGAGGTTCCGTTTATCTAATTAGTAATTTAGTAATGCAGAAAATGAGTAATCAGTAATTACAGAATTATGTAATTATAGAATTATTCATTACTCATTTCTCGCCACTAAATAATAATTAATTATAAATCAAAATCCCTCGGAATTCAGCCTCACCTAATCACCGTAAACTTCCCCATAGCATTAAAATCGCCTGATCTGAATTCGTAGAGGTAATTCCCAATAGCAAGATTGGAAACATCGTATTGTACCTCGTGCTTTCCTACGGTGTAGGTTTGATCCGTGACCGTTCCGAATGGCTGACCCATAATACCCATCAAATTGATGGTTACCCTTTCTGAATTCTTTAGTTCAAAGGCTATTTTAATTGAATTGCTACAGGGATTGGGATACGATCCATAGAGTTTGGCTAAACTACCAATGCTGTTTCCTGAAAAACCTGTATAGGTGCTGTAGGGAGCATCGAACATAGCCATACCTTTACCATCTGTGCGATTTGCAATCCAGGCATTCATTGCTTCAGGTTGTCCAATATTAAGTTCAACCTTTGGACCAGGGTCCGTTATATAAGGATTATCATTGTAACCAGAACTAACTACTAACCAGTTATTTGGATCAGGAATATTAAAATTTGTTTTAAGGAATGGCAATTTCTTTGTAGTTGTATCATAATAGGTAAGCATAAAAGAAG
This sequence comes from Bacteroidales bacterium, assembly GCA_017882335.1. Lineage (GTDB taxonomy): Bacteria > Bacteroidota > Bacteroidia > Bacteroidales > FEN-979 > FEN-979. The sequence continues at coordinate 44,991 of JADGPR010000012.1, forward strand.
AATCATAAGGATTAAAACATAAATCTGGCTGAAGATTAGTATGTGATATATCCGTAACCGTCATTGGCTTGAAGAAAGATGATGAAGTTGATTGTAAATTGTAATAGGCACCGATGTCATATCTGTTAGTGGATGTCTGATATTTCTCAAACATAATTACTTCTGTCAGGTTTGAACTATCATTGTCAACTCCATTGTATTGGCATGCAATGACTGGATTTTGACATTGATTCGCCGTTGTAGGATCAAGGCCATCGATATTGACAGGGGTTGTGAAAGAACTATTGAAATTCGGATTGGTATGTGATGTATAAATTCGTCCTGGCATAATTTCGAATTGATCTCTTTCTTCCCATGCCGCAAAATATCGCCCACTGCTCCATGAAGGACTTCTCCCGTATGCAAGTGATACATTATGGAGATGCTTGTGTGTGACTTCCATTAATTGGTATCCGTCAAGTGACAAACCATCGTTACTGGAAGATCTAAAAATGAGTGAGTCACCATTTTGATCATATTTCGAATAGAGGATCCCAATGCTATTTGGATTCGAGTTGGTAGCCGGATAAAGATAATCGGATGCCAGCGAAATGCCATAGCAATAGTAAACCCAAAGAAGATTATACTCCCATAAGCCTGTTGCCTCATCATAAACGCCTACGTTACCTTCACCAATAAGAGTAGGACTATTTGAAGACACGAAGGATAGTATCAGTTTAAGATTATTCTCGGAATGCCCAACTACAAGTAGATCTATAGATGTAAATACAGCACTATCAGTTCCATAACTACCATCAAGTATATTTGTCCAGTTTATTCCATTATCAATTGATTTCATAACTGCTATATGCCCACCTGTTCCAAGACTATAATCTGTATATGCAATTGCAACATACTGCCACCCATTGAATGCAGAGCAAATTGCAACTTTTCGTTGAATTTGTGAAGGTTGATCATTGAGGATAATATCCTTCCCAAACAAAGGAGATTGCGATTTTAACGGAGCAACCGACCCACCGAAAGATCCTGTTTGGGCATTCAATCCTGTAAAGCAGAGAAGAAGAAAATAGAAAAGTGTAAACCGTGTTTTCATAATGGGTGATTAAGTGATAGGGTAAGATCAGGCTATGTTATTGTATGGATGACAATGCAAAGGTAGCGAAAGTAATTCTCATTCTGTATCTGCAGAAAAAATTTATCTGAAATTGGTATTACCTTTTTAGGGAAAGGCGATTAAGAAGTAATGAGTAATTTAATAATGCGGGAAATGAGTAATGAGTAATTACAGAATTGAATAATTATAGAATTACTCATTATTCATTAAAAAAACAAAACCATGAAACAAAACATTATCCTCCAGAAATCCTCTGCATTTGCAGTTCGGATTGTAAATTTAACCAGACTCCTGCGGAAGAAAAAGGTGGAGGCAGTACTTATCAATCAGCTGTTAAGAAGCGGAACATCCGTGGCTGCCAATGTTCACGAGGCAACCGTTTCCATCTCAAAGGATGAGTTTGCTGCCAAGATCTCAATTTCCCTTAAAGAATCAAGAGAAACAAACTTTTGGCTGAAAGTCCTGTTCGATACAAAGACAATATCTGAAAAAGAATATGAATCGATAGAAAAGGACTGCACCGAACTGGAGAAAATTCTGTTTTCAATCATGAAGAAAGTGAGGATAAACAAAGAATCGGGCCTGTGAGGGATTGGGAATTAATTATTAATTAGTAATTTAATAATGCGGAAAATGAGTAATGAGTAATTCTATAATTATTCAATTCTGTAATTACTCATTACTCATTAAATCTTTCTCATGTGGTAGTGCCCCATGTCGGCTTCGTAAAAAACAGCGCCTTCTTTTACAAAACCATGTCTTTCATAAAAAGGAACTGCACGCAGTTGTGAATGCAGGTAGATGGCCTTCCCAAGCGGTACGACGTCGTTTATAACCTCTTTCAGAATGATCCCGCCCAGGCCCCGGTTCCGGAACTCAGGCAGCACCGCAAACCGTTCCAGCTTGATGCCCTTTTCCGTTTCCCTCCAGCGGGCAGTTGCAAGCGCTTTTCCATTCAATAAAAGAAGATAGTGATGCGCCTCTTCCTCATGGTTATATTCCAGGTTGGGGTCAACACCCTCTTCCTCCACAAAAACTTTCCGGCGGATGGCAAAAGCCTGTTCTGCTAATTCCTTGTCGTTAAAACTGAATCTTTTTACTTCTGTCATATCTTAATTGGTGAGGTGGTGAACTGGTGAGTTATTGTTTAGGTTGGTCATGCATATTGTTTTTTTACTCACCATGTCACCAGTTCACCACCTCACCAATTTTTTAAAACGGAAAATCGTCAGTTGGTTTAATTGCTTTTTTCTTGTCTTCGATTTTCTTTTTTGGTTTTAGTGCTTTCCGGTGATAGGAATTTGCTTCCACATAGATAGCCTTATCGGGTTTGGTCGGACAGGCATATTCGCAGGCGCCGCAGCCGACACATATTTTTTCGTCCACCTTGGGAATGGTTAGATTTCCAAGGTAGGGAACCATTTCAACCGCCTTGGTCGGACAATGTTCCGAGCAGGCCCCGCAGACAGTATGTTTGGTAACGACAATGCAGATGTTTTTGATGAATTTAGAAATACCGATCTGCAGGGTAGCTTTTTGTTCTTTTGTGATTGGAAGGATTGCGCCTGTCGGACAAACTTCCGAACATTTCACACATTCAAAGTTACAAAATTCGGCGTGATATTCCATTTTCGGCTGGAACATGCCCGACCATCCGTATTCCATAAAGGTGGGTTGAAGCACCTTTGTGGGACAGGCGCTCACGCATAGATGACAGGACGTGCATTTGGATGTAAAATGCCAGATGCTTACCGAGCCTGGTGGGGTAACAGGTATGGCGCTGATTCCTTGTGGCTCTTTCTTCTCACCAAATACTGTTTTTGCGGATAGAATGGCCGTGGTTCCAAGTAACGTTGTCTTGAAAAAACTCCGTCGTGAAAGATCCGTGGGGTTGTTTTTTTTAACGCCATACCCATATCCAATTCCATCTTCAGGACATGATTTAAAACAATCATAACAGGCAATACAGCGTGAAAAATCCACTTTTTTTCTTTTAACATCGATACATCCTGCCTTACATGCTATAGCACAAAGTCCACATGAAGTGCAGGCGTTCTCATCCATCCGGATTTTAAAAATGGAAAACCGGGAAAAGATCCCCAGCAGTGTTCCCACAGGGCAAAGGGTATTGCAATACCATCTTCCCTTATAGACTGCAAGAAAAATAATCAGGGCAAGGAAGGAAAATGAAAAAAGGACCGGGGGCCAGGAAAAAACTTTAACCGGAACAGAATAAACGGCATAAGAATCGAACAGTTGTAAAATTCTTGACAGGAGATTATTCCCCAGGTAAAACAGCGGCCGGAAAAGGTTGGAAAAGATCTTCCCCGCCAGACTGTAAGGATCCAGCAGGTTCACTAAAAAGACTGAAGAAAAACAGAAGATCAGTATCAGCGCTCCCAAAATCATGTAGCGGATCCGGTTTTGTGGTTTCGTGAATTTGAACCGCTTTCGGATCCGGAGTTTTCCGGATATCCAGGTAAAGACATCCAACAACGTCCCCAACGGGCAAATGGTCGAGCAATAAACTCTTCCGAAAAAAATGGTCAGGATAAGAATGAAGAGAAATCCCGCTGCCGTAATGGAAAGAACATAAATAAATTTAAGGAACGACGGAATAAACTGAAGATAAAGCAAAGCCTTGATCAGCCGAGAAGCGACCAGCCCGGTAAAATCCACAAACACGAATACAGTAACAATAAAAAAGATCAGTGAAACAACAACCCTGATCTTTTTCAGGAAAGCAAGTTGCATGTCCTTACATTTTAATCCGGTTGATGGACAGCTTTGTCAGGTCCATGGTTCCCAGGCCGGCATCATGGGCAAGCTTGATGTGAGGGACATTTGCAGGTTCGACCCCGAACAACTTGGCAGCAGCAGCATCGGCAGCAACAATATCCTTTGAGAGGATGAGTGATTTCATCATCACCACATCCTCTTCCGATACCCCTCTCGGGCCGCGTTTGGTCATTACCCGGTAGGCATCCACCACGTTCAGGTCGGGCTTGCGGTATGCTGCAAAATCGGCGATGCACTGGTTCAGATTGTTTCGGTGCCAGTATCCCCGGTCCCACACGATTCCCATATGATTTTTCATCGCTGCTGTGATCACTGCCGAACCATGACCTTTCAGCACAGGCACGTTGATTAAGACATCCGAGCTGAGGATCAATTCATGAACCTTGGTTTTTTTCAGTTTTTTCCCGTTTTTCACATCCACCTCCTGGTAATTGCTTTCCGAATTGGCAGGAACGATCTTTCCGCCGGCATCCTTCACCGCCTTTTGAATCCCGCTGTTCTCATAGCATTTATTCCAGTTATCACAGGTGTTATCAAAAACGTAAACCGTTTTCGCCCCGGCGCCGAAACATTGTTCGATGATCCGTTTCACCAGGTCGGGATTGGTGTTGGCTCCACGCTGGGGAGAGGTATCCCATCCGATATTGGGTTTTACCACCACAGTCTGGCCTTTTTTCACAAAATTTTTCATTCCTCCGAGCGACTCGATGGCCTTGTCGAACATCTGCACCGGCTCGCCGTCTTTGACTGCTACAAGGTCATAAGGTCCGGGTGCTCCGGAAGGTGTCCCGGGAGGTGGAACTTTCCCGGCGAAGATCTTCCCGAAATCGCCAAAAGTCATCGCAGCGCCTGCAACAACACCTGTCAGAATGCTTTTTTTGAAAAATTCTCTACGGTCCATGGGATGTGATTTAGATCATAAAAGTACAAATATCAACAACATCTTAAACATTTTACGCGTCAGGATTAATCGATTTTTGTTACCTTAGCTGAGAAAAAAACACCGTTTGATCACGCCCGAAACCATTTCAAACATCTTGTCTGCCGCACGGATCGAAGAGGTCATTGCAGATTTTGTTTCCCTGAAAAGAAGAGGGACAAATTATATCGGGTTGTGCCCTTTTCATAACGAGAAAACTCCTTCATTTACAGTATCTCCTGCAAAAGGCATTTTCAAGTGTTTCGGATGCGGAAAAGCAGGGAATACAGTAAACTTCCTGATGGAGCATGAGCACTATACTTATCCGGAAGCATTGCGGTTCTTGGCAAAACGGTATCACATTGAGATCGCGGAAGAAGAACAGACTCCGGAAAAGATCCAGGAACAAAATGAAAAGGAAACCCTGTTCCTCATTAACCAGTTTGCCCAACAATATTTTGAACAAAACTTATTCTATACCGAGGACGGGAAGGCGATCGGGCTTACCTACCTGCAGGAACGCGGCTTCCGGGAAGAATACATCCGGAAGTTTCAGCTGGGTTATTCGAAAGAAGGATGGGAAGATTTTTCATCCCATGCAGTTTCGGAAGGATATAGACCCGAATATCTCGTAAAAACAGGACTTTCCATCCAAAAAGAGAGCCGGCTGATCGACCGTTTCCACGGTCGTGTGATGTTTCCGATCCACAGCGCCTCGGGGAGGATTATCGGTTTCGGTGGGCGTATCCTCAGTGCCGACAAACAAACGGCCAAATATTTGAATTCTCCCGAATCAGACATCTATAATAAAAGCAAATCGCTTTACGGGCTGTATTATGCAAGAAATTCCATAGTCGCAAAAAACAACTGCTACCTCGTGGAAGGATATACCGATGTGATCTCCCTGCACCAGGCCGGCATCGAAAACGTGGTGGCATCTTCGGGCACTTCTCTTACTACTGACCAGGTCAAACTTATTCAGCGTTATACCCAGAACATCACGATCCTGTATGACGGCGATCCCGCCGGAATCAAGGCCTCATTAAGAGGTATCGACATGATCCTGGAACAGGGAATGAACGTAAAGATCGTGCTCTTTCCCGAAAAAGAAGATCCGGATTCCTTCGCACGTACACACCGGGCCGCTGAAGTGGAAGAGTTCATCGCTAAAAATGCCGTCAACTTTATCCTTTTCAAGACCCGGCTCCTGCTTAAGGAAACGGCCGGCGATCCGGTCAAAAAAGCCGAATTGGTGAAAGAAATAGTAAATACGATCGCCATTATCCCGGATGGCATCACACGTACCTTTTTCACCCGTGAATGCTCATCGCTGCTGGCAGTTCCGGAACAGACGCTGGTTAATGAGATGAACAAGATCCTGCGAAAAAAATTCTCGAAAAAACTGCAGGAAGAAGGACAGCAACCCTACCTGGAACCGGAAGATACTGCGACCACCGCGCCACAGATCGAATTCGACCTCGACTCAAGTGAATCCCAGGAAAAAGAGATCATCCGGCTGTTATTGCAATTCGGCAGCGAATCCATCACTCTGAAACAAAAAAACGGCGACGAACCGGAAGAAGAAACCCAATTAAAGGTTGCCGACCTCATCATCCAGGACCTGCTAAGGGATGAGATTCCATTCGAATCGCCTGTATGCCGGCAGATCTTCAATGAAATGGCCGAACTTCAGCAAAAAGGCGTCATTACCGATAAAGATTATTTCCTTCATCATCCCGATCCCATCCTGGCAACCCTTGCCATCGACCTTATCATCCTCCCCTACGAACTCAGCCATCACTGGGCAAAAAATCAAATTTACGTTCAGCCCGAAATCGACCGTTTGTTGCTTTCTGTTTATCCGGCCCTTTATGCCTTCAAGGCAAAAAAGATTGAACGGATGATTGCCGATAACCAGAAAAGGCTCAAAGAAATTAAATCGGGAAAAGAAGATATCGAAGATATCACGCAGTGTCTCAATCAGCAAAAAAAACTGGAAGAGATCCGGGGCCGGATACAAGGCAGGGCACTGGGGAGAACCATAATTAAGTAAAGAGTAAAGAGTGAAGAAAGGGAGTCAGAAGTCGGATGTCGGAAGTCGGAGAATAGACAATTGACTGGTGAATGCTCAATAAATTCACTCACGCAACCCTGTAGGGGTGGAATATTTATAGAAAGGCGGGAAACACAACAATTTAAAACCCCGTAGGGGTGACATTATAATGGATGGCGAAGAGTGAAGTTGGTATACAGAAAACTGAAAATAATAAAAAGGATCAAAATAGAAGACTATGTCAATCCTGAACGAAATCTATACCCTGTACAACGGTATAAATATCCCGAAGCTAGGTTTTGGAACCTGGCAGATCAGCAATACAGCTGCTTATGAAGCCGTTTCGGTTGCATTGAAAACAGGCTACCGCCACATTGATACCGCCAGGGCTTATGGCAATGAAGAAAATGTCGGAAGGGCTGTCCGGGATTCGAAGCTGAAGCGGGAAGAGGTGTTCGTCACGAGCAAATTACCCGCCGAGATTAAAGGATTTAAAGAAGCCCATGCCTCATTTGAAAAGACGATACGTAACCTGGGTTTCGACTATCTCGATCTGTTCCTGATCCATGCTCCCTGGCCCTGGAACGATAAAGGCCGGGATTGTACCGAAGGCAACATCGCCTCCTGGAAAGCCATGGAAGAATTGTACCGTGAGGGGAAGATCCGGGCAATCGGAGTTTCTAATTTCAGTATAACCGATATCAATTCCATCATCGAAAACTGTGAGATTATCCCGATGGTCAACCAGATCGCCCTCTACATCGGGCATATTCAGAATGCCCTTACGGATTACTGCCGGAGGCAGAACATCCTTGTGGAAGCTTATTCTCCCTTAGCCACCGGGGGCGCCCTGAAAAGAGAAGCCATCCGTGAGGTGGCTAAGAAATACAACGTATCTCCTGCACAGGTTTGTATCCGTTATCTATTGCAAAAAGAGCTGTTGCCACTTCCCAAGTCCACCCACGCCAACCGGATCGCTGAAAATGCAGATGTCGGGTTTATAATCCGGGAAGATGATATAGAAATCCTTGATTCCATCCGCCAGGATTTCAGGCATTTTTAACTGATCGTCCCCTTGTCCTTGCGAGGAGCAAAGCGACGAAGCAATCTCCTTTAGTTATCCAAAACCCTTGTCATTGCGAGGCACGCAGTGTCGAAGCAACCTCCATCCTCCATTCTCCATCTTCAGTCTTCTGACCTCTGACTTCTGATCTCGGATTTCTGACCCCTGACATTCCTCTGGTAGTGTGAGGTATTTTCAAACCGATTCAGAATTCAGTACTGGCCGTATAACGGACATTTATTCCCTTTTGAAAACTCCTTCCTTAAAAAACAACATAACAAAAAATTGGAAAACACAAATATTGTTTCCTGAACAGGGCAACCCGCCACATATTTACAGGTCTATTAATCATTAATCTCATTACGGCTTCAAGAGATATATCTTCAGAATTGATAATAATATTCAAAAATTTTTGGTCTTATGAAAAAGATCTTCTTTTTAGTTATCCTGCTGATCGCTGGAAACTTTGTCCTTAGGACTACTTGTTCGGCACAACCCGGTGCTGATAATGGATGGAGTAAAAACCCGCTGTTGAACACATGGCAATATGTTGGTTCACCGGGTATTTCCGTCGGAGGCGCCTATAACGATGATATCGTCCTGGCGTTTAGCCCAACAGGGCAGCCCTATGCAGCCTTCACAGACACGGACAATTCCTGGAAAGTAACCGTTATGAAGTTTGATGGCTCATCTTGGGTTACTATCGGAACACCAGGTAGCACCATTACCTATTATAATATAAGTATTGCATTCAGTCCATCCGGTCAGCTTTATCTGGCCTTTTCGTCAGATTCCAATAATACACAAAAAGCCATCGTGATGAAGTATGACGGGACCGATTGGTCAACGGTTGGGACACTGGGAATTTCATTTTGGGAGCCCTGGTTTATTAAGCTGGCTTTTGGCCCTTTAGGGTTACCGTATCTTGCCTTTGCGGATTTAGATGGAACAGGGTACTGGAGGGCAAGGGTCATGAAATTTAATGGTACCGACTGGGTGTATGTTGGTCCTCCGGCAGTCTCAGAAGGGTGGGCTGAATTCCTCAATCTTGCTTTCAGTCCGTCCGGTCAACCTTATGTGGCTTATATTGATAATGAACAAATCTCCGTCAAGAAATTCGACGGAACTGACTGGGTATATGTGGGATCCCCGAAATTCGTTTGGGCATTACCGACCGCTGGACTCCCTCTTGTAATTAATTCATCGGGAGATCCATATATTGCATTTGGGAACTTCTCTGCCTATAAGATGTCGGTCATGAAATTTGACGGAACAAATTGGGTATATGTTGGAACCGACGGGTTTTCTAATCCAATTTATAAAAACGTTACGATGACAATAAGTCCGACTGATCTGTTGTATGCCGCATTTTCAGATGCTTCGAATTTGGATAAAGCCACGGTGATGAATTATGATGGTGCTAACTGGGTTAACGTCGGAATAGCGGGTTTTACACCGGAATATGCCGGCTGGAAGAACCTGGCGATTGATCCTTCGGGCATCCCCTACCTGGCATTTCAGGATTCAGCATACCTCGACAAAATATCAGTAATGAAATATGATGTAGCAAGCCAGGGGATTCAGGAAAAACGGAATTTATCCTTTTCTGTCTATCCGAATCCCGTCAAAGACCTTCTGACTTTAGATCTGAAAACTAATAACAGTGCTGGGAAACAGGTTGAAATCTATAATGTGGAAGGAAAAATGGTATATGAAACCCAAACCTATGAGAATAAGATGATCCTGAATGTTAAGAACTACCCTTCCGGTGTTTATTTCATAAAACTAACGACGAAAACATTCAGTTCCCTCGGAAAGTTTTGCAAAGAATAGATTCAGGGAATCATCACGGTATAACCAATAGTTATAATTTATTTACACTAATTTTATCCGTATGAATACGTTTTTGTATTTTCACAAATAGAAAGCGCGGTATCAGTACTATAATCCACTAACATCAAAACCATGAAAACAAAATTATTTTTTTTGTTTATGCTGATTTGCAGTATTGCAAACGCACAATCTCCCGACTGGCTTTGGGCGAAAAGTTCGGGCGGCACAAGCAATGACCTGGTAAAATCAGTTACCACCGATGTACTTGGAAATGTTTATGCGGCAGGATCTTTTTCAAGTCCTTCAATACTCTTTGGCTCTATTACTTTGCTTAACTCCGGATGTGGAACATTTGATATGTATATTGTAAAATATGATGCTTCCGGCAATGTGCTGTGGGCCAAAAGTGCAGGAGGCCATGATAGTGATTATGGATCGTCTGTGGCGGTTGACACATCAGGAAATGTTTATGTCGGCGGAAGTTTCCGGAGTGATTATATTACTTTTGATGCTATAA
>JADGPR010000013.1 GCA_017882335.1 Bacteroidales bacterium
AAGTGGGAAAACTAAGTGTTGCGATTACAAATATCAGAAACCGTAATGATCGGGAATACAGCATGGCGGAAATGTACATCAGACCTTTCATACTAAAATTTTATGATTTCAAATGGTATGAAGCTTTTTGTCAACATGGAAATATCGATTTATTCACGGCACTGAATCAAAATGTAAAAGCTCCGGTGAAAGGCAAAATTCCGAACCTTGATAAATTTAACCGGCAGGAAGCTGAGAATCTTGTTAACTACTATCTGCTTATGCTCCGGGGCACCAGAATTGCACAGTACGCCGAATATGCTACTGTTAATCATCAGTTACTACAAATACTCAGAAAAGAATATCATTTGGAATAACTACTAAAAAAGCACGAACGCACAACAAAGGCTATAACAAATGGCGGGTTTTAAAACATAATTGACGCTTCGTTGCCCGCACTTACATTCGTATTGGTTGACAGTTAAGTACCACGCAAACCGCCACTTGTCATAGCCTCAACCCAGCTGAGCGGTATTTGCAATGCCGCTCAGAACATCGTAGAATTTGTAATTCTGCCGGAACTAAAAGATATAAAAACAAAAAGCCAATATAAAATTTGCTAATCCGCCGCGGCGGACCGCACTGAGGCTGCCGGCGGGGCATTCGCTCACATTTAACACCTTCAAATATTTTAACCAGCAGTTATAATTACAAGCATTTAATAAGTCATAAAATGCAAATCCCTACATTTCTGAACACTCTTTAACTGCGGGACAAATCCATAAGCTAAAGAATCCCTGAAAATCAACCCTACTAATCATTCAATAGATTCTTTAACAACATAAAGGGGATCTGTATGAGATTATTAAAAATAAACCTAACTTATTATATTTCTGACTCGTATCTTTGTCAGAATAAGGTTTTTCCTTTATTACCTCAAACAGCATAAGAGGGGATATGATCAATATTCATTACTTATACCTTGACTCACCAATATGAAAAAATCTGCCGGTCTTCTGGTTTTACTTCTTGGTTGCTCTATGGTAAATGCACAGGTACCAAGTTCTTCCGCCGCCTCAAAGGATGCAGAGCAAATAAAAACTACTGTTCTTGTAGTCTATTACTCGGCCACAGGCAACACTGAAAAAATGGCACAAGCTGTGGCGGCAGGTGCACAAAAAGTCTCCACGGTGAATGTGTTGGTCAAGACACCCGATAAAGTCACTGAGGATGATTTAAAGAATGCTGATGCAATCTTATTAGGGTCACCTACTTATTATGGTAATATGTCTGCACAAATGAAAGCATTTATTGATGATTGGTTTTTGAAATATCAGACCTCGTTAGTCAATAAGGTTGGTGGCGCTTTTTCAACAGGGGCAGATGAATTCGGAGGTAAGGAGCATGTGCTCTATTCATTTGTCATTGCGATGATGAACGCAGGTATGATTATCGTTGGTCCCCTCGAAGGTTCTTTTGGAACAGTAGGAGTTGCAGCATTGGACCCAGTAAATGAGGCTGCACTCAAGAAAGCAAGTGCCCTTGGTGAACGGGCAGCCAATATCGCCCGACAGTTAAAAAACGGCAAGAAATGAATTAAGAACAACAAATGAAAATAAGTTTTAAAAATATTTTTACCATTTTAAAAACCGCCTCTAAAGAATGGTGGTCAAAAGACCCGTTTCGAGAAAGTGCGGTGATTGCATATTATTCGATTTTTTCATTGCCGGGATTGCTTGTAGTAATTATAACACTTGCCGGATATGTTTTTGGTCGCGATGCGGTAAATAATCATATAACAGCGCAAGTAACAGCTACATTTGGGGTAGACACTTCCACACAAATTCAAAACATGATTGTAAAAGCAAGCGAAACAAAAGATTCTATTTGGGCAACTATAATTGGATTAGTTACAATTATTATTGGTGCAATAGGTGTGTTCGCACAATTTCAAAAATCATTAAATATTATTTGGGAAGTAAAGGCAGACGAATCCAAATCGGGCATCTGGAATTTAATCAAGGTGCGATTGTTTTCGTTCGGGCTGATAGTTGCTTTTGCGTTTATACTTATTGTGTCACTTGTAATTTCTGCAATGCTGTCAGCTTTTGGTAATTGGCTATCAGGTCATTTTTCTGAAGCATTTCTTATGGTGCTATGGCTGGTCAATTTCATTTTATCCTTAACTATTCTCGCTGTATTGTTTGCACTTATGTTTAAATTTTTCCCCGATGCAAAAATAAAATGGCGGCATGTATGGATTGGCGCACTCGTAACTGCCCTTCTGTTTGAGATTGGAAAATTTGGTTTGGGATTATATTTCGGAAAAGCAAACCCTGGCACAGGATACGGTGCAGCAGGTTCGGTTATTTTAATTTTGCTTTGGGTTTCTTATTCTTCCATGATAGTTTTTTACGGGGCAGAGTTTACACGCGCTTATGCCGATATGTATTCAGGCAAGGTACCTCCTACTGAAATTGCGAAAACAGAGCCTGCGGGCAAACCCAATTAGACTGTCTCCGGTCACTGCTCAGGCTTGATCTTGCGATTGTTGATTTATCTATATGTGTAATCATTCAACCGTTACCGCCGTGCCATAGCAGATCACTTCCGTTACACCGCTCATCACCTCAGTAGTATCATATCGGACGCCTATCACCGCTTTACCGCCAACCTGCTCAGCATGCTGGATCATCAGCTCAAATGCATCCCTCCGGGTCTTTTCGCAGAGTTCGGTATACAGGGTGATATTCCCTCCTGCAAGCGTCTGGAAAGCAGCACCGATATTGCCGAAGATTGACCTTGAGCGGACAAGTACTCCCCTCACAATTCCCCGGTTTCCGGTAATCTTATGTCCCGGGATCTCAAATGCTGTAGATGTCATTTTAATATCCATATGTTCAATTTTTAAATACCAAAGTTAAGAGATTATTTTAAAAAATAAAATTATCTTCGAAGAATATTAGCTGGCGAGTTGGCGAACTGGCGAACTGGTGAGTAAAGAAATAGTGAAATAGCGAAATAATTATCAATTATCCATTGTCAATTATCAATTATCAATTATGACCAATGACCATACTTTTCGAAAAAGCCTGAATCTGTTTGATTCTACGGCCATTGTTGTCGGATCGATGATCGGATCCGGGATTTTCATTGTAAGTGCGGATATTGCCAGGCAGGTTGGCTCTCCCGGATTGCTGATGGCAGTATGGCTCATTACAGGTTTTCTCACGGTTTGCGCAGCGCTCAGCTATGGAGAACTCGCCGGGATGTTCCCGAAAGCCGGTGGCCAGTATGTTTACCTGAAGGAATCATACAACCCGCTGGTCGGTTTCTTGTATGGCTGGACCCTGTTCCTTGTGATTCAGACGGGAACCATTGCTGCCGTAGGAATGGCTTTCGCAAAATTCCTGGGAGTGATCTTCCCCTGGGTTTCTGAATCGGTGGTTTGGTTTCAATACGGGTTCGTGAAATTCGGTCCTATCCAGATCATCGCCATCCTTTCAATCGTTCTCCTGACATGGATCAACACCCGCGGGATCAAAGAAGGAAAAAGGATCCAGAACGCCTTTACCAGCGGGAAGTTCCTCTTATTGCTCTTGTTTATCCTGATCGGTTTGATCTTCGCAACCAACTCCCAGGCCATTCATGAGAATCTTCGGATCTTCTGGGAACCTCAGCAGCATCTGAAAGACTCCGGGGTTATTCCCCTGACCGGTTTTGCAATCATCGCCGCCATGGGCGTAGCCATGGTTGGTTCCTTGTTTTCTTCCGATGCATGGAACAACATCACCTTCACCGCCGGAGAAGTCATCAATCCGAAGAAAAATATTCCCATGAGCCTCTTCCTTGGAACTTCGATTGTGACCATTCTGTATTTGCTTGCCAATGTTGTTTACATGACTGCGTTACCATTACGCGGAGCCGAGAACGGATCCACTGTTCTTGAACATGGAATGCAGTTTGCCGTTTCCGACAGGCTTGGGACTGCTACTATTTCCGGCATCTTTGGAACCTATGCCCCCCTCATTATGGCAGGTTTCATCGTGATCTCCACTTTTGGGTGCAACAATGGTCTCATTTTATCCGGAGCACGGGTTTATTATGCAATGGCGGAAGACGGTTTGTTCTTTAAAAAGACCGGCCGGTTGAACATAAAAGGAGTACCTGCAACCGGACTTGTTGTTCAATGCATTTGGGCATGCCTGCTCTGCTTGTCTGGGACTTACGGACAATTACTCGATTACGTGGTATTTGCCGTGTTGATCTTTTATGTCCTCACCATTGCCGGAATTTTTATTCTCCGGAAGAAAAAGCCCGAACTGGAAAGGCCTTACAAAGCCTTCGGTTTCCCGGTCATCCCGGCAATCTATATCCTGCTGGCTACGTTCATCATGGGAATCCTGCTGGCGTACAAACCTGACTATACCTGGCCCGGGTTGATCATCGTACTGCTCGGCATCCCTGTATATTTTTTCTGGTATAAACGAAAGCCAGCTAATTAGCGTTACTATCCTTTGTATCTGCTCATGACCCGTTTATACCTGATCTTTCTTCTTTCGTTCATCTCTTTATCCGGGTTGCAAGCCCAGTGTTTCAAAGAGAATCGTGCTTTCCGGGAGGGGGAATTTATTTCCTATGAGGTTTCCTACAACTGGGGCCCGATATGGGTGGATGCGGGGTTGGTGACGTTTTCCATCGATCAGGATACGTATGCAGGGAAACCTGCTTGGCATCTGAAAAGTTCGGGAAAAACCTACAAATCCTATGACTTCTTCTATAAGGTTGTCGATTATTATGATGCCTGGATCGACCCGGTAACGTTTCGCCCTTATGAATTCCGAAGATCTGTTTATGAAGGTGGTTACACGCTGCTGAATACGCTCAGGTACGACCGCACCGGGAAAACAGTATATTCCAGCACAAAAACCAATAATAACCCGGTCAGATTTGATACCATTAAGCCTGCTACCTGTGTCTACAATCCGCTTTCGGCGGTATATGTTGCACGAACCCTCGACATTTCAAGCCTGAAACATGATGCCCGGATCCCAGTTACGGTCCTGATTGATGACAGTACTTATTCTATCTATATCAAGTACCTAGGCAAAGAAGTGGTGGAAAACCGTGATGGAAAGCGATACAGGTGTATTAAATTCTCGGCTAAAATGGTGGAAGGAACCATTTTCAGGGGAGATGAGGATGTATTGGTTTGGGTTACTGATGATGATAACAGGATCCCAATCTACATCGAAGCAAAAATCCTTGTAGGTACGGTAAAAGCTTATCTGAAAGAGATGAGAGGCATACGGAACCCGCTGTCATCTTTGATTAAAGATTCTAAATAAGAACGGGCATTCCGAAGAATATTTTCACCGCAAAGTTTACTCCTGAAGATTTTTTCATGAACATCAAATCAGATAATATAAAAATCGTTCTCGCTGATTTTCGCAGATTTAAACGCAGATTCACGCAGAATACATTATTACTCGTTTATTCAGATGAGGTCTATATAAAGTTAGATTGTGATCTTTTCTGCGAAAATTTGCGAATATCTGCAAGAAAAAAATAGCAGTGATAATTTAGCTACTACAACGAGTTATATAATAGACGCGGCAAAAGAAGAAAATAATTTTCCGGTGTCGGTTTAAATTACTATTGTAATTTTGTGTATTAAAGTCTAAAAATAAGGTTCAACGTCACACAAACCATTTCCGATAAAAATCAAATTATTATCCCATGAAAAAAAATATCATTGTTATTGTAGTCCTGGTTATAGGATTTTACGGCTGTTGCCCAAAAGAAAAGAAAGAATCGAAAAACGAAACTGCATTGATCGGGAAGAAGGAGATGAAGCTCACAAGCAACATCATGACTCCGGAAGTACTCTGGTCATTCGGTCGCTTGAGCGAACCTGTTGTATCACCGGATAAATCGACCATTCTCTATGGCGTTACTTATTATGACATCCCGCAAAATAAAGGAAACCGGGAACTATACACTATCGGCGTGGATGGAAAGAACCTAAAGCAGATCACCCAAACGAAATCCGGCGAATATTCAGGCACCTGGACACCCGATGGTAAGAAGATCGCATTCATGAGCGCAGAATCCGGATCTATGCAGCTATGGGAGATGAATCCCGATGGTACCGGGCGCCAGCAAATCTCCAAAGTGGAATCCGGGATAACCGGGTTCTGTTATTCACCGGATGGAAAAAAGATGCTGTATACCAAAGAAGTTGTCATGGATAAAACCGTAAAAGACCTTTATCCCGATCTGCCGCTCTCCTCGGGAAGGATCATAACCGACCTGATGTTTCGCCACTGGGATAGTTGGGTAGATTCTTACGGCCATATTTTTATTGCTGATTATGAAGGAAGCAAACTCTCCAATGATATTGACATTATGAAGGATGAGCTTTATGAATCGCCGCTTAAACCTTTCGGCGGAATGGAACAGATCACCTGGAGCCCGGACAGCAAGGTGGTAGCCTATACCTGCCGTAAGAAAAAAGGAAAAGAATATTCCTTGTCGACCAACTCCGATATCTACCTCTATGACCTTGGCAACCAGAAAACCACGAATCTCACAGAAGGAATGATGGGATACGATGTTGCCCCGGCCTATTCTCCCGATGGCAAAAAGATCGCCTGGCAGAGCATGGAACGCGACGGGTATGAATCGGACAAGAACCGGCTTTTCATCTATAATTTTGAGACGAAAACCAAAACCGATTACACGAAAAATTTTGATCAGAATGCAGAAAGTTTTGCATGGGCCGATGACAGTAAATCCATCTATTTTATTTCAGATATGCAGGGTACCGATGAGATCTATCGCCTGGATGTTGCAGATGGTAAATTTTCACGGCTTACCGAAGGTGTTCATAATTATACAGGCGTCATTCCTGCAGGCAAGCAGCTGATCGCAACACGCATGTCGATGTCTGCGCCGGTGGAGATCTATTCCGTGGATGCAACCACCGGGAAAGATACCCAGGTCACCTTCACCAATAAAGAGCTGTTGGATCAACTGAAGATGGGAGCCATTGAAAAGCGTTGGATCAAGACCACCGATAGCAAGGAAGAGTTGACCTGGATCATCTATCCTCCCAATTTTGATAAAACCAAGAAATATCCTACTCTTTTGTATTGTGAAGGCGGCCCGCAGAGCACAGTCAGCCAGTTCTGGTCCTTCCGGTGGAACTTCCAGATGATGGCAGCCAATGGCTACATCATTGTAGCTCCTAATCGCCGCGGGTTGCCGGGCTTCGGTCAAAAATGGAACGAAGAGATCAGCGGGGATTACGGCGGGCAGAATATGAAAGACTACCTCAGCGCCATTGATGCGATGTCAAAAGAGCCCTTCGTTAACAAAGAAAAGCTTGGGTGTGTCGGCGCCAGCTATGGCGGGTTCTCGGTTTACTGGTTAGCCGGAAACCACAATAAGCGGTTTAAGGCATTTATTGCACATGATGGCATGTTTGACCTGGAAAGTCAGTACCTGGCAACCGAAGAGATGTGGTTTGTAAACTGGGACCTGGGCGGACCCTTCTGGGACAAAAACAACAAGGTAGCACAGCGTTCCTTTGCTAACTCTCCTTCCCGGTTCGTGCAGAACTGGGATACCCCAATCCTTGTGGTTCACAGCGAGCTGGATTACAGGATCCCGGCCACACAGGGGATGGAAGCATTCAATGCCGCCATTTTGCGAAATGTACCGGCCCAATTCCTCTATTTCCCTGATGAGAACCATTGGGTACTGAAACCGCAGAATGGGATTCTCTGGCAACGGACCTTTTATGCATGGCTGGATAAGTGGCTGAAATAGCTGGCGAACTGGTGAGCTGGCGAGTTTGCGAGTTATTAAATTATGGCAGGTGAAATGGTGAAAATGACGCACAACGACCCTAACATACAGAAGGCGGCCCAGGCAATCCTGAAATCAAACTTTACCACCGCTTACACAGGAGCAGGGATCTCCGTTGAAAGCGGGATCCCTCCTTTTCGCGGTGAGGGCGGACTCTGGACAAAATATGATCCGCAGCTACTCGATATCGATCATTTCATGCAGGATCCGCTAAGGGCCTGGGAGATCATCAAGGAGATCTTCTACAGTTACTTTGGAAGTGCCAAACCCAATAAGGCCCATCTGGTCCTGGCGGAAATGGAGCAACGAGGTTTATTGGGACGCACCATCACACAGAACATCGATAACCTTCACCAGGAAGCGGGGAGCAAATATGTTTTCGACTTTCACGGGAACTCTAAACGACTGGTTTGCCTCTCCTGCCATTCCTATTATGCGGTCAGCGATGTCAACCTGGATCATCTGCCTCCCGCCTGCAGGCAATGCGGCGGATTGCTGAAACCCGATTATGTGTTTTTCGGTGAATCCATTCCACAGATCCCGCTTACCGCTGCCTATGAAGCTGCCAGCATTTCGGATGTTTTCCTGATCATCGGAACAACCGGGGAAGTGATGCCGGCCAACCAGTTCCCACTTATCGCCAAAGAAAACGGGGCCACGATCATAGAGGTCAATCCCCACAACTCCAACTACACTTCAGCAGTAACTGACATCTTTTTACAGGGAAAAGCAACGGAAATGATGGGATTATTGGCAGAGGCTTTATTTACCCCTTCCCTCAACAATAATTAGGATGGTATAAATGAGGATCTTGAAATCCATGGCAAGCGACATGTTCTCAATGTAGAGCAGGTCGAATTTCAGACGTTCTATCATCTGGTCCACATTCTCAGCATACCCGTATTTCACCTGTCCCCAGGAAGTGATTCCCGGTTTAACTTTGTGCAGCAAACGGTAATGCGGTGCACGGGCAACGATCTGCTCAATATAATACTTCCGCTCCGGGCGAGGCCCTACCAGACTCATATCTCCTTTCAGTACCGTGTAGAACTGGGGAATCTCATCGACCCTAACCTTCCTCAGGAACTTGCCAAAAGGAGTGATCCGGGGATCGTCCTTTGAAGACAACATGGGCCCGTTCTTCTCGGCATCATTGACCATGGTCCTGAATTTATGCATGATAAAAGGCTTGCTTTTCAGACCGATACGCTCCTGCGAAAAGAAAATGGGACCTTTGGATGTAAGCTTTACGCAGATGGCCGTGAACAGGAAAACAGGAAATAATATGATCAGACAGATGATCGAGATCCCGATATCCAATATCCTTTTCAGTGACATCTGCCAGTCGGGCATAAGATCAGGAAAGATCTGGATAAGCGGCGCCTGAAATATGGAAGTTGTTTTGACAGATCCCACGAGAATGTCCTGTATCACAGGAATGATCTTGATCACAACATCGGTATCCTCAAGTTGTGTGATAATGTTTTCGATCGTGTGGTTCTCGGAATTTTCAATTGCGATGATCACTTCCTCGATGTTATATTCTTTTACCAGACGGTTCAGGTCCTTCAACTCTCCAATATGAGGGACAAATCCGGAAAGCTTGTAGGTCTTATATCCCTCCACATTGACAAACCCCACGAATCGATTTCCGGAAGATTTTTCCTGGTTCTCTATCTCATTATAAATTGTAACCGCATTTCCATTGCTGCCAACAATGATAGTATTGAACCCCATGATCTTATTATGGATCTTGTACGCTGTGTTGGAGGTCAGGATAACACGGAATGAAGCTGTAAAGAAAAGGTGTAACCCTAAAAGGGCAAAGAAAAATTCGATATAGGTTTTGTTGTTGATGATGATATCATCGAGGATCAGGGTAAAAAACAAAATGGTCACCCCGATGAATGATATTAGTACCGTTTGGCCGAATTCCCTCAGTCGTGCTTTGCGGTATATCTTGCGGTAGGTACCGATAAGAATATAAAGGATCAGCCAGAATACAGGGACTACAAGCACACCGAGATAAAGTTTCGGATCCTGGAATACAACTCCAATATGACCTAATATCTGATGATCTACCGCATATTTCCGGAAAATAAAGAAGATTGTCCAGGCCAGTGCTGCCGACAATACATCTGCAATGATATATTTTATAACCTGGAGTCTTTTATTCATGGGTATCCTGGTTTTTCAGTCATGGCGTTTTTAAAAGGATAACACTTTAATATTATCCAGAAGTATCCGGTAGTGATCTCCGGAAGTATTCTTTACATAATAATAAACCCTGAACTTTGTCGCCCCTGAATAAGCATTTAGCGTCGTAGTAAGGTCAATATAAATTTTCTTCCATTTATCATTGGTAGGAAGCAAAATCATAATCGGAACTTCATTAATTAGTCCAAAGGTCGTAACATAGACTCCCACTATCAGAGAAGTGTTAATATTGAAATTCATTTCCAGGAATACATCTGAACTTGGAATGGTAAAGGTGGAATGCGAAACAGCTTCGAATGTGGCGCCAATGGTATCCAGTTCAACAATACCCGAATGTAATCCCTCAAGTGTAAAGGGGGAACCACTCGGAGTCTGCTTTATTTTTTCAGTAGTTGCATTTGTAGTGTCCAGGGTAATTGCCGCATTATCAAAATCTTCTTTCCAGATAAACTTTGTTTTTGTGGTGTAAGTCGTGGGAAGAGTTCCCATAGGCAGCGTCGTATCGGGAATGAGTTCAATCGTCTTGTTGATTTCCTGGTAGAAAGGATAATTAATCCTGGTTGCAGCAATCCCGTCTTTCTTGATTCCCGGGAGAACCATCAGGGTGTGTTTTCCCTGCTTCAGAACCGGGAACCTTGCCGGAAGCTGGAATGTTCCGATCAACTCACCATCAATGTATACCCAGGCATCCGTAATATTGTGGATAGCCGTTCCCTGTGTTGAATAATCTGTAGTCAGGCGAATGGAGTCGATCTTAAGGTAGGCTGGAACTGTCTGGCTTCCCGAAAATTTTTCACATGAAGTCTGCGCCAGGAGCAGGAGAAGGAAAAAGGAAAAGGCAAGAATGTGTAAAAATTTTCTACAAATCATAAACCGGAGTCTGGGAAATCCTGAAATCTTAACGCCTTAATGATTTGAATATTGTTAAAATTTTTCAGAAAAGATTTGAACAAATCTTCCCGGGCTGTGAATAACAGTTAAAGGTTATTTGGCGATTGGTTTATCTTTTCAATCACTTTATGGGCCACTTCGAGTGCGCTATAGCCATCATTGATGGTAACAGAGGGTACCGTATTGGTGGTGATGGCATTGTAGAAGCTTTCCAGTTCGGTACGAATTGCATTGAGCGGTTTGATCTCAGGCTTGGTGAAAGAGATCTGTTTGCTGCCTTTCCCCGGACCGAGATCAATCATTAAGCCAGGGGGAATTGAGCCCGATTTATCCACATCCTTGATGCGCACCACCTCCACTTCCTTGGTGAGGAAGTCCACTGAGATATAAGCATCCCGCTGGAAAAAGCGCGACTTGCGCATATTTTTAATGGAGATCCTGCTGGCCGTAAGGTTGGCAACACAACCATTGTCAAATTCAATCCGTGCATTGGCAATATCGGGGGTATCGCTGACCACGGCAACACCGCTGGCACTGATCTTCCGGATGTTGCTGTTTACCACGCTGAGGATAATGTCGATATCATGGATCATCAGGTCGAGGATGACGGGAACATCGGTACCGCGGGGATTGAATTGAGCAAGCCGGTGCGTTTCGATGAACATAGGGTTGTTTAAATAGGGTTCAGCAGCAAGAAAGGCCGGATTGAATCGTTCCACATGCCCTACCTGTACTTTTACATTGGCTTCACCCGCAATCTTGATCAGCTCCTTTGCTTCTTCCAGGGTTGTAACGATCGGCTTTTCAATAAAAACATGACGGAATTTCCGCAAAGCTGCGGAAGCATATTCAAAGTGAGAGATTGTTGGCGTAACGATGTCGACCACATCCACCGAATCGATCAGTTCATCGAGTGAAAGAAAACGTCTGATACCAAATTCTGCTTCGACCTTTGCAGCATTTCCATCATTCGGATCATTAAACCCGATCAGTTCATAATCCGCAATTTCCTTGATACACTTGATATGGATCTTTCCCAGGTGACCTGCACCCAATACTCCAATTTTCAGCATCTGTAGATGATTTATGACCGTTAGTTCATTTTTTACAAAAGTAACTTTTTTGGCGCGATTGAAATGATTATTTTCGTGAAAAATTTGAGAGGGCAGGAAGGATTATGATCGACTCGTATAAACACCAGGGATTACGGAAACAACTTGTAGATATCATCCGGGAAAAAGGGATCACCGATTGCAATGTGCTGGCAGCCATAGGTAAGGTACCCCGGCATTTTTTCTTTGATTCTTCTTTCCTGAAGTATGCTTATGAAGACAAGGCATTTCCCATCGGAGCAGGCCAAACGATATCACAGCCTTATACCGTTGCATTTCAGTCGCAGTTACTGATGCTCACCAGGGGACAGAAAGTGCTGGAAGTCGGGACAGGATCGGGATACCAGGCTTGTATCCTTGCAGAGATCGGTGCGAAGGTTTTCAGCATCGAGCGGCAGAAATCCCTTTATGATAAAGCAGTGCAATTCCTCCCTTCCCTCGGATACCGGATCAAACTCTTCTTTGGAGATGGCTATAAAGGACTTCCTGCCTATGCTCCTTTTGATAAAATCATCGTCACTGCCGGTGCACCTTTCATTCCCGATGCCCTCATGGACCAACTGAAACCCGGTGGCATCCTGGTCATCCCGGTGGGAAGCGAAGATGTGCAGGAAATGACAACCATCACAAGGATTTCTGAAAAAGATTTTCAGAAACGCGAACACGGAAAGTTCCGGTTTGTGCCGCTGCTGGAAAATAAAGCCAGGGAAAAATAATTCAATTTTAAAAATACTATTTGACAATTATATCATTTTTTTCTTAGCTTTGATCTTCCAAATAGCAAAAACCATGAAGAAAATTCTATTAGTTTCAGTTATTCTGACGATCCTGTTTGCCTGTTCTTCTGAAAGAGTCAATTTCAGCCAGCTTCAGGATCGGAGCGGCATGTTTTACCTGGTCAACAGTGACAAACCTTTCTCGGGTGAGATTGTTTCATACGCAAACGGAAAGGTTGAATTCGAAGGAAAGATCGAAAAGGGACTGCGTGAAGCAACCTGGATATACTACTATCCCAATGGCCAGAAAAAGATGGATGGGAACTACAGGGAAGGTGTGAAAGACGGCACCTGGACTTATTGGAAAGATAACGGGACACAGGAAGGCCTTGAGGTTTACAAATATGGGAAACTTCTCAGCAATGAGGGCACGATTACCAAAGAGGTGAAACCGGATACCATTAAAGTGATCGTCCCAACGCCAACACCTGCTCCTCCCGAGCCAAAAAAAATCGAGAGGAAACAGCAAGCCGTTGTATGGGAAAAGTTACATGGCGGGCCAGTAAAATTCCTGGATGGAGTTCCCTACTCCGGTCCGGTTGTGAAATACCAGAAAAATGGCGAGAAGGAATTTGATGGATATCTCACACGTGGAAAGAAATCCGGCAGGTTTAATTATTACGACAAAAAGGGGAATATCAAAGAAGCTAAGTATTATTAACCTGACGCTTCCTCATGCGCCGGAAGAAAGCATAGGAAAGCCCGGCGATCATCAGGATTGCCCCTGCCCATAATACATTTATATAAGGGTTTCTGATCGCTTTGATTACGATGTAATCAGAATCAAGGTTGGTTCCTGTTGATGAAATGTAGGTATAATAATCAGTCCAAATGAAATGCCTTGTATCAGGGTTGTAAACATCACCCATGCGTGGATTCCTATTCACGGAAGGATACAGGGTGAATGCCTTCACATATTTTGCATTCTTGGTCTTCAGGAAGTCGACTGAATACGTGGTGGTATTTCCGGCTTTTGAACTGTGGTTGTAAACCACGTAAAATCCACTCATGTAAAGCGTATCCCCCTTCATCAGCAGGAGATTCTCAGCATTGGCTTTCATATCTCCGAGATCAAACCGGGAAGTATTGGTTGATATGGTTTTTGAATTCGAAAAAGTCATGATGGTCCCCAGCACGAAGAAGAGAAAGCCGCTGTGTGTCAGGATGGCTGCGAGGTTTCGTGGCCGTGCCGATTGGAAAATCAGATTATAAAGAGAAGACAGGATCGAAAACAAGATAAAGAAAACCGCAATGACCAGGTTCATCCTTGTTACGATCCCAACTATTGTAAACGGAATCAAAACCACGATGCTGAGCCCGAATGGGACTGCCATTTTTTTTAAAAATACACGACCGGAATTGACATTGTAGTGAAGGAATTGCGTAAAGGCAATAAAACCGGCAATCAGCATTACAAAAGGTGTTTGCAAGCGATTATAGAATCCTATGCGATCGGCCGGAGGTGCAATGTTCGTCTTGAAAATGCTGTTAAATACCGGGAGGGAGGTGGTGAAAATGATCTGGAACGCAGCCAGGACAATAATAATCGACCCTAAAAACATCCAGAACTCACGGGATAAAAGTATTTCACTCCTTTTTTCAGAGAATTTCTTTGTACGTATCGCAATGAATACGATGGCGATGGCAAGAAAGACCAGCAGAAACAACAGTAACTGCACCGTCATCCCGTTATCGCCAAACGAGTGCGCCGAAGAATTGGCCAGTACCCCACTGCGGGTCAGGAAGCTTGCATAGAGCACAAGAACGTAGGAAAGAGTGATAAATATATAGGCTGCCAGCAGGGCATACCGCTGTTTCCGCGCTACAAGCAGGAAATGAAGTCCCGCTATGAGTGTCATCCAGGGAACAAGCGAGGAATTTTCGACAGGATCCCAAGACCAGAATCCGCCAAACGTTAAGGATACATAAGCCCAGGCGCCACCAAGCAGGATGCCGGCACCCAGCAGGGTAAGCGAAAGAAGTGTCCATGGCAGGGCAGTTTTGATCCAGGAATAATATTCCTTGCGCATCAAGCCGGAAATAGCATAGGCAAAAGGGACCAGTGCCAGCGCATAACCCAGGAACAGAATCGGAGGATGGATGGTCATCCAGATATTTTCAAGCAGGGGATTTAATCCATTCCCATCCTTTACCACCGAGAGATAATCGGGTTGTTGAAAGATCGTATCCTGAATGTTACTGTAGGTTTCCCTCAAAAGGGTAAAAGGACTTCCGCCAATTCTAAATGAGAGAAAGTGAACACCCAGCATCATCGAAGTCACAAACACCTGCGACAAAGACACCACTGAAAGCACATGATCTTCCCAGTCGCGGGTAATGAAGATCAGCACCAGCCCGATCAGGGCCTGGAATACAGCCCAGACAAGGAAACTACCCTCCTGCCCTGCCCAGAAACAGGAGATGATGTATTTTACCGGAAGTGTGGAAGAGGAATATTCCCAGACATAAGCATACTCAAAATAATGGCGGAAGATCAGGTAATACAAGATCACTGCAACAGAAACCAGCGAAAAAACATGCAAAATGAAGAATCCCCGGGCATATGAACGGGTGGCTTTCAAAGGCTCATTCTTCCTTCGGGTGTTAAGAAAATAGAGGACCGTAGCCAGAATTGCCGCAACAAAGCTGATCCAGATAAATGTTCTCCCGATCATCCCAGGCATCAGGTGTTCTCCGATATATTGAATATTCATATGTAGGTTTCTGAATAAAACGCAAAGGTACATTTTTCATTTTTAGGAAGGAAATTCTGATTACATTCGTCTCAAAATACTAATTATGGCAAGAATCGGATTGATCGGCGGATCAGGGCTTGAGAAACTCAATTTGTTCCGGAATCCGGAAGAGATCAGGATGGAAACTCCTTATGGAGATCCCAGTTCAACCTTCCTGAAAGGCGAAATGGGAAAAAATACGGTTTATATTCTCTCACGTCATGGCAGGGATCACACCATCACCCCTACGCATGTCAACAACCGTGCAAACATCCATGCACTGAAAGAACTGGCCTGTGATCACGTGATCGCTACCACCGCCTGCGGAAGCCTGCGCGAAGAGATCGATCGGGGTCATATCGTGATCCCTGATCAGTTCATCGATTTCACGCACTTCCGGAAAAATACATTTCATGAAATATTCGAACCGGGAAACCCAATTCATACTGCCATGGCGAATCCTTTTTCAACACCGCTCCGTGAATTGCTGATTGCAGCAGCCATCGACCTGGGATTACCGTTTCATCCAACCGGCACTGTCGTTACCATCGAAGGCCCCCGCTTTTCCACACGCGCCGAGTCAGTCATGTTCCGTAACATCGGTGTCGACATCATCAACATGAGCATTGCACCCGAAGCAGCACTGGCAAACGAGGCAGGACTTTCCTATGCAGCCATTGCCCTTTCCACCGATTATGATTCATGGAAACACGATGAAGAACCCGTCACCTGGGATGATGTCCTCCGGGTTTTTGAGGAAAATGTGAAGAACGTCACCCGGTTGCTGGAAAAAGTAATCCTGGCTTTATAAGCTGGTGAGTTGGCGAGCTGGTGAGGTGGCGAGTAATCCCTTTGTTACTGAGTATTTTTTTACGCAAAGGGCGCTTAGTTTACTGCAAAGGTTGCAGAGAAAATAAATCGTAAATCGAAAATTCATTCCTGCATTCCTGCATTCTGAATTCCTGCATTCAATAGTTTACCGGTTGTACTTAAATCTCTTTCCTAAATATTTTGCAGAAGATCCCAATTGTTCTTCGATACGGAGGAGCTGGTTGTATTTTGCAATTCGTTCCGAACGGCAGGCAGAACCGGTCTTGATAAGTCCGGTGTTCAGCGCTACCGAAAGATCGGCTATGGTGGTATCTTCAGTTTCGCCCGAACGGTGGCTGATCACGGCAGTATAGGCATTTCTGTAAGCCATGTTCACTGCATCGATGGTTTCGGTGAGGGTCCCGATCTGGTTCACCTTGATCAGGACGGAATTAGCAACACCCAGGTCGATGCCACGTTGTAACCTTTCCACGTTTGTGACAAAAATATCGTCGCCAACCAGCTGAATCTTCTCACCCAGTTCCTTCGTCATAAGTTTCCAGCCATCCCAGTCATCTTCAGCCATTCCATCTTCAATTGAAATAATCGGGTATTTCTTCACCCAGGCTTTCCAGTATTCCACCATTTCCTTCGGGGTGAGCTTATCTCCGCTCGATTTGTGCAGGTGATAAACGTTTTCTTTAGGTAGATAATATTCTGATGATGCCGGATCAATGGCGATGGAAATGTCCTTGCCCGGTTCATAACCTGCTGCTTCGATCGCGTGAAGGATCACCTTGATGGCTTCTTCGTTCGATTTCAGGTTGGGTGCAAAACCGCCTTCATCGCCAACATTTGTTGAATATTTTCCTTTTTTCAGAACATTTTTCAGGTTGTGGAAAACTTCTGCGCCCATCCGGATGGCATCACTGAATGATTCCGCTCCAACCGGCATGACCATGAATTCCTGGAAGTCGATGGAATTATCCGCATGGGATCCACCGTTCAGGATGTTCATCATGGGGATGGGGAGTGTATTTGCCGACACACCTCCAATATAGCGGTACAATTGCTGGTTTGTTTCCTGTGCAGCAGCATGCGCTACAGCAAGTGAAACACCCAGGATGGCATTGGCGCCAAGCTTTCCTTTATTGGCAGTTCCGTCAAGGTCGATCATTTTCTGGTCGATCTCGGCCTGGTCTGTGACGAACATTCCGTTCACTTCTTCTGCAATGACTTTGTTGACATTCTGCACTGCATTCAGGACACCTTTGCCAAGATAAAACTTCTTATCTCCGTCGCGCAGTTCTATCGCTTCATGGATCCCGGTGGATGCGCCGGAAGGAACTGCAGCCCTTCCTAAAATTGCATTGCTTGTAACTACATCCACCTCAATGGTGGGATTTCCTCTTGAATCGAGGATCTGTCTTGCCTCTACTGAAATTATCGTACTCATATCGTTCATTTTTTTTATCCAGAAATAAAAAAGGACAAACAAATTTATATCCGTTTATCCTTATTTGTTCACCTATGATTAAAATTCAGGTTATTCTTTGGGTTCCTCCGTTTCTTCCTTCAGTGGAAGTTCCGGGGCTGCTTCAGCTGCTGATTCTTTCTTTGCAGTTTTCCGGGGTTTCTTTACCGCTTTTTTTTCGGCAGTAACTTCCGGTTGAATTTCTTCAGCGGGTTTGGATTCTTCAGAAGCTGCTTTTTTGGTTACGCGGCGACGGCGGGTTGCCTTGGCCTTTACAGGTTCTTTGGAAGAAAGCATGGTTTCATTGTAATCCACCAGTTCCACAATACACATATCGGCATTATCTCCAAGGCGGTTCCCTGTTTTCAGGATCCTGGTATACCCACCGGGGCGTTCTGCCACTTTCTGTGAAACTTCCCTAAACAGTTCGGAAACTGCTTCTTTACTCTGAAGATGGCTGAACACAAGTCTCCTTGAATGGGTAGAATCTTCCTTTGAACGGGTGATCAGGGGCTCAACATATATCCTCAACGCTTTGGCTTTAGCCAGGGTAGTGGAAATCCGTTTATGTAGGATCAACGATGTGGCCATATTGGATAACATGGCCTTACGGTGCGCACTTTTTCTTCCCAGATGATTGATTTTCTTACCGTGTCTCATTTTAATTATTCCTTATCTAATTTATATTTTGCAGTATTCATGCCAAATTCCAACCCTTTCGATTTCACCAGTTCCTCGAGTTCGGTCAGTGATTTCTTTCCGAAATTCCGGAATTTTAACAGGTCATTCTTGTTAAATGCAACGAGGTCGCCCAGGGTATCCACATCAGCAGCCTTCAGGCAGTTCAGGGCCCTTACGGAAAGGTCCATATCTACCAGCTTGGTCTTCAGAAGCTGGCGGATGTGCAATGAGGTTTCATCGAATTCCTCAGCAACAGCTTTTTCAGCAGTATCCAGGGTGATCTTTTCGTCTGAGAATAACATAAAATGCTGGATCAGGATCTTGGCTGCTTCCTTCAATGCCGTTTTCGGATGGATTGAACCATCGGTATCCAATTCGATGATCAGCTTTTCGTAGTCTGTTTTCTGTTCTACACGGTAATTCTCAACATGAAATTTCACATTGCGGATAGGGGTATGGATCGAATCGATGGCAATTTTCCCCAATGCAGATCCAAGCATTTTATTCTCTTCGGCTGGAATATATCCCCTGCCGCGGTCGATGGACAATTCAACGTTCAGTTTCACATTGGGCTCCATGTGGCAGATAACCACATCGGGATTCAAAACCTGGAACACCGAAAGAAACTTGTTGATATCACCGGCCTTAAAAACATTCTGTTGGCCAACAACGACATTTACCTTTTCAGAGATTTCGGATTCGATTTGTCGTTTGAACCGGATCTGTTTGAAATTCAGGAGAATCTCAGTAACATCTTCGATAACCCCTTTAACGGTCGAAAATTCCTGGTCAACTCCTTCAATCTTTACAGAAGTTATCGCATATCCTTCGAGAGAGGACAGCAATATCCTTCTTAGTGCGTTACCTATGGTTATGCCAAATCCGGGTTCAAGGGGTCTGAATTCAAAAATTCCTCTGGTTTCATCGGCTTCAACCATGATCACCTTATCGGGTTTCTGGAAAGGTAGTATTGCCATGATAGATCGTTTAAATTAGTTTTTTATGTCTTTCTTATAATTGCTGCAGATGCAGATAATAATGTCGTTTATGGATTACTTAGAGTATAATTCGACGATGAGCTGCTCCCTGATATTTTCCGGGATTTCGGCTCTTTCGGGGTAATTCATGAATTTTCCGGCCAACTGGTGTTCGTCCCATTCCAGCCAGGGATAAGCATTCGAACGGGATGATACCGACTCGGAAATAACCTCGAGCGACTTGGAACGTTCGCGAACCCCAATGATATCGCCGGGTTTAACCTCAAATGAAGGAATGTTGACGACTTTGGCATTGACTACAATATGACGATGGCCGATAAGCTGGCGCGCAGCACTGCGGGTAGGTGCAATCCCAAGGCGATATACCACATTATCCAGCCGTGATTCAATTAGCTGAAGCAGCACTTCACCCGTGATCCCTTTCTTCCTTGAAGCCTTTAAAAAAGTATTCTTAAACTGGCGCTCCAGGATGCCGTATGTATATTTAGCTTTCTGTTTTTCCATTAACTGGCTGCCGTACTCCGATTGTTTGGCCCTTCTCTTGGTCTGGCCATGCATACCGGGAGGGTAGCTCTTTTTATCGTAACTTTTATCGGGTCCGAAAATGGGATCTCTGAACTTTCTTGCTATTCTTGACTTAGGACCTATGTACCTTGCCATATTCTTTGTTTATGTATTTTAATGATTAATTTTCGGAATTATACCCTTCTTCTTTTGGGAGGCCTGCAACCGTTGTGCGGCAATGGAGTGATATCCGTTATCTCCATTACTTCTATACCGGCAGTATGAATAGTACGGATAGCCGATTCCCTTCCTGCACCCGGTCCTTTGATATACACTTTCACTTTCCGGAGGCCTTGATCGTATGCAACTTTTGCAGCATCCTGGGCTGCCATCTGGGCAGCATAAGGAGTGTTTTTCTTTGAACCCCTGAATCCCATTTTACCAGCGGAGGCCCATGAAATAACTTGCCCTGCATTGTTAGTAAGGGTTATGATGATGTTGTTGAAAGAGGCATTTACAAAAGCCTTTCCGATTGCATCTACCTTGACAACCCTCTTCTTTGAACTTTTTTCAGTCTTTGCCATAATACTTTTTTACGCTTTCTTGATTAACAATCTGTACCCATCCAGGGCACTACAGCAAATTAGCCTTTCGTAGCCTTCTTTTTATTGGCAACGGTCTTTTTCCTTCCTTTACGGGTTCGGGCATTGTTTTTCGTGCTTTGTCCGCGTGTCGGCAAGCCGATACGGTGACGTATCCCACGGTAGCACCCGATATCCATCAAACGTTTGATGTTCATCTGTACCTCCGAACGAAGTGCGCCTTCTACTTTGAAGGCGTCATTGATAATGGTGCGGATCGCATTTTGCTCCTCGTCATTCCAATCCTGGACCTTTTTATTCCAGTCTATTCCTGCCTTCGACAGGATATCCTGGGCGGTGCTGCGGCCAATCCCATAAATGTATGTCAATCCGATCTCGCCCCTTTTGTTTTTAGGTAAATCAATACCTGCAATTCTGGCCATATCAATTCCTTATTTTGTGATTATAATGATTATCCTTGTCTTTGTTTGAACCTTGGGTTCTTTTTGTTGATAACGTATAGCTTCCCCTTTCTGCGGACGATTTTGCAATCGGCCGAACGTTTTTTAATCGATGTTCTTACTTTCATTTGTTGCAGTTTTACTATTGGTATCTGAATGTTATTCTTCCTTTTGTAAGATCATATGGTGACATTTCGATCTTTACCCTGTCGCCGGGAAGGATTTTAATGTAATGCATCCTCATCTTCCCGGATATATGAGCCGTAATCACGTGCCCGTTTTCTAGTTCCACCCGGAACATGGCATTGCCAAGGGACTCGATTACAGTGCCATCCTGTTGAATTGATGTTTGTTTTGACATTGAAACCGTTTATGTTTATACTGTTCCCAGAACCTCTTCAATGTACCGGAATGTTGAAAGTATATCCGGTTCTTCTTTTTTAACCATAACAGTCAGTTCAAAATGTGCCGACGGGTAACCGTCAACCGTGCGGATTGTCCAGCCATCCTTCCCCTGCATGATATTCTTTGAACCCATATTGATCATGGGCTCGATGCAGATTACCAACCCTTCCTGCAACTTGATGCCTGTTCCTCGTTTTCCATAATTCGGAACATCCGGTTTTTCATGCAATTTCTTTCCGATCCCATGTCCAACCAGTTCTCTTACAACCGAATAGCCGAAGGGCTCTACATGTTCCTGTACCGCCGAGCCTATGTCGCCGATCCTCTTTCCTGCAACCGCATGATCGAGTGCCAGGAATAAGGATTCGCGCGTTCTTTTCAACAGGCTTAGCACCTCAGGTTTTACTTCTCCCACTGCAAAGGTATAGGCAGAGTCGCCGTAATAACCGTTCTTGATGCTCCCACAATCAATCGAAACTATATCACCATTTTTAAGAACTCTATCTCCCGGAATCCCGTG
Source organism: Bacteroidales bacterium (assembly GCA_017882335.1). GTDB lineage: Bacteria > Bacteroidota > Bacteroidia > Bacteroidales > FEN-979 > FEN-979. Next base: position 22,017 of record JADGPR010000013.1, read on the forward strand.
TACAACCTCATCATTCAAAGAGGTACACAACGTAGCCGGGAATCCGTTATATCCTTTAAACCCTGGTACCGCCCCTTCCGACCTCAAGTAATCCTCTGCGATCGTATCCAGCATCCGGGTGGTAACCCCGGGTTTTATATTTTTTGCCACCTCGGCAAGGGTCTTGCTCACAATCAGAGCATTTTCCCTCATGTATTCTATTTCTTCCTCCGTTTTAAGTTCCATTCAGTTTTTCTGAATTATGACGTTATGACCCGGTCATACTGAAAGATGAACGTCCTTTAATCCTGCCCGATTTAGTGAGACCATCATAATGCCGCATGAGCAGATGGCTTTCGATCTGCTGCAGTGTATCCAGCACAACACCTACCAGAATGAGCAGTGAAGTACCTCCATAGAACTGTGCAAATTGTGTGTTTACACCCACTAACCTGACCAAAGCCGGCATGATGGCGACAAAGCCAAGAAAAATGGATCCGGGAAGTGTGATTCTCGACATCACATTGTCAATGAATTCGGCAGTCCGTTTACCAGGTTTTACACCCGGAATAAATCCGCCATTCTTCTTCATATCTTCTGCCATCTGGTTCGGATTCACCGTAATGGCCGTATAGAAGTAAGTAAATATAATGATCAGTAGGAAAAATGTCGCATTATAAGGGAAACTGTTAAAATCAGTGAACACCCGTGCAAAGCCGGTCAGGGTTTCCGAATTGGCAAAGCCTGCCAGTGTAAGGGGCAAGAACATGATAGCCTGTGCAAAGATAATGGGCATTACGCCAGCTGCATTCACCTTCAGGGGAATGTATTGGCGAACACCACCGTATTGTTTGTTCCCGACGATCCGCTTTGCATATTGAACCGGGATCCTTCGGGTACCCTGAACGAGGAGGATAGTGACAAGGATAATAAAAACAAGAAATGCGATTTCAACAACGAAAAGTACCATTCCGCCGCCCTTCTGTTCCATCCTGGAAACAAGTTCACCGAATAATGCAAACGGCAATCTGGCGATGATACCGATCATAATGATGATCGAGATGCCATTGCCGATTCCTTTATCCGTTATCCTTTCGCCGAGCCACATGATAAACATGGAGCCTGCGGTAAGAAGGATGATGGAGGAGATCCCGAAAAAGGAAAATACAGAATGATGCAATTGTACTGCGCTGAATGGATAGATGGCTTCTGAGGGAAGCTGTGAAACAAGGTTTGCAATGTATGCGGGTGACTGGAAGATCAGGATGAACACGGTAAGATAACGGGTGATCTGGTTGATCTTTTTCCTGCCGCTTTCCCCTTCTTTCTGCAATTTCTGGAAATAAGGAATCGCCATGCCCAGCAATTGCACTACAATGGATGCAGAGATATAAGGCATAATACCCAGTGCAAAGATGGAAGCATTCGAGAAGGCTCCTCCTGAAAACATGTTCAGCAACCCAAGTAAACCGCTCTTGGTTTGATTTTGAAGGCTGGCCAGCATGCTGGGGTCAACACCCGGCAAAACAACATAAGCACCAAAACGATATATGAGAATAATACCGAGGGTATAGAGGATCCTTTTCCTGAGATCCTCAATCTTGTATATGTTTCGAAGAGTTTGAAATAATTTTTTCATTCAGAACAGATTAAAGTGTGTTCGCAATACCACCGGTTTCTTCTATCGCTTTTTTTGCCGCAGCAGAAAATGCATGGACCGTGACTTCAAGCTTGGCTTTCAGTTCACCACGTCCCAGGATCTTGATCCTGTCATTCTTGGAAACGTATCCGCTTTTCACCAGTACATCCTGGGTAATCACGGTAATGTTCTGCTTTTCATGTATCAGTTGCAGCACATCCAGGTTAATTCCTTTGTATTCCATCCGGTTGAAATTCTTAAACCCGAATTTCGGAAGCCTTCTTACCAATGGCATCTGACCGCCTTCAAAACCAAGTTTTTTGGAATATCCTGAGCGTGACTGGGCGCCTTTATGTCCGCGTGTAGATGTGCCTCCCCTACCGGAACCTTGTCCCCTTCCTATTCTTTTTGGTTTTTTTGTTGAACCTTTCGCTGGTTTCAGATTACTTAAATCCATCTCTTTTGCGTTTTTATCTGATTGATTGCCCAATAATATTATTGTACTTCCTCCACGGTAACGAGGTGATTTACTTTTGCCACCATCCCGAGGATCTGGGGAGTAGCTTCTTTCTCAACCGTATGATGCATCCTGCGGATACCGAGGGCTTGCAGGGTTCTTTTCTGCCGTAATGGCCGGCCGATTCCGCTTCTGACTTGAGTTATTCTGATCTTTTTCATTTCGTTCATCAAGATTATGATTTCTCAACTGCAATTAGCCGTTGAATACTCTGCTAAGTTCTATTCCCCTGAGTTGGGCGATCGTATGAGGATCACGCATCTTCATCAGGGCATTAATGGTGGCCTTCACCACACTGTGCGGATTGGAAGATCCCTTGGATTTTGCAAGCACATTTTTCACTCCGACACTTTCCAGTACGGCACGCATAGCACCACCGGCGATTACACCGGTACCGGGAGCAGCAGGCTTTAGATAAACAAGCGCACCGCTGTATTTGCCCAACTGATCATGCGGGATCGTTCCCTTCAGGATCGGCACCTTGATCAGGTTTTTCTTGGCATCATCAATTCCTTTTGCGATGGCTGCCGTAACTTCCTTAGCCTTTCCAAGACCGTAGCCAACCACTCCGTTTTCGTTTCCAACCACTACGATAGCTGAAAAGCTGAAGGTTCTACCCCCTTTGGTAACTTTGGTTACCCTCTGAATGCTGACAAGACGATCTTTGAATTCGATTTCGCTTGATTTTACTCTTTTTACGTTAACGTTGCTCATAATATTTTTAGAATTTCAGGCCCGCTTCCCTGGCTGCTTCTGCCAGCGACTTGACCCTTCCATGATACAAATATCCATTACGATCAAAAACTACCGTGCTGATCCCGGCCTGTATGGCTCTTTCAGCTATGAGTTTACCTACGAGTTTGGCTTTTTCCGAGTGCGAAACCTTGCTATCGGTAAAATCTTTCGACATAGAAGAAGCGGTAACCAGGGTCTTGCCCGACAGATCGTCGATCAACTGGACATAGATTTCCTTGTTGCTTCTGAAAACACTCATCCGAGGCCTGTCAGGAGTCCCATCGATGATCTTACGAACACGTTTCTTGATCCTGAACCTTCTGAATTCTTTATTGCTTTTAAGTGCCATTCTATAATAGTTTTAACTAATGATTCCAAAAAATTACGTGCTGGATGCGGATTTACCTGCCTTTTTCTTGATTTCTTCACCCAGGAAGCGGATACCTTTACCCTTGTAAGGCTCGGGTTTGCGCAGCGACCGGATCTTTGCGGCAACCTGTCCGATCAGTTGTTTATCGTTTGATTTCAGGATGATGGTATTGTTCTTTCCTCTCTCGGCAGTAGTCTCAACCTTGACCTCCTTGGGAAGTTCCATCACGATATTGTGGGAATACCCCAGGGAAAGCTCGAGCAGATGATCCTTGGCAGTTGCCTTGTAACCAACCCCAATGAGTTCCTGAACGATGGTATAGCCCTCATTCACACCTTTCACCATATTGGAAAGGAGTGAACGGTAAAGGCCATGCTTGGCACGGTCGTCTCTTTCTTCCGAATTCCGCAAGAAGATGAGGTTTGTTCCATCAACTTTAATTGTAATCTTGGGATCAACCTGTTGATAAAGTTCTCCAAGTTTTCCTTTTACCGTTACCAGGTTTGTGGGAGAAATTGTTACACTTACTCCGGCGGGTAATGGGATCGGTAATTTTCCTATTCTTGACATTTTAAAGGTCTCCTCTCCAATTAACTGATAAAACATAAAACTTCACCGCCAACTTTCTTTACCTTGGCTTCTTTATCGGTCATCACCCCCTGTGAAGTAGATATGATCGCGATTCCAAGTCCGTTCAACACGCGTGGCAGGTGATCTGCATCAACATACTTTCGAAGACCGGGTTTGCTGATTCTCACCAGCGAATTGACCGCAGATATCTTGGATACCGGGTGGTACTTCAGAGCAATTTTTATCACTCCTGGCTTGGTTTCATCTTCAAATTTGTAATTCAGGATATATCCTTTTTCGAATAGGATCTTTGTCATCTCTTTCTTCATCTTCGAAGAAGGGATCTCAACGATCCGGTGGTTTGCCATTACAGCATTCCTGATTCTTGTTAAATAATCTGCAATTGGATCCGTAACCATGATCTATCTTATCTGTTTGTTTGTGATTTCCTTTTATAAGACACACTGCCTTATTTTACCAACTGGCTTTTTTTACACCGGGGATCAAACCCTTGACAGCCATTTCCCGGAAGTTGATACGTGAGACCCCGAAGAGCCGCATATATCCTTTTGGACGGCCGGTTAATTTACAGCGGTTATGCAGCCTTACCGGCGATGCATTTTTCGGAAGCTTCTGCAGGGCAAGATAATCACCTGCTGCTTTAAGTGTCTTCCTTTTTTCTGCAAATTTTTCTACCAGATGTTCTCTTTTTCTCTCCCTGGCTTTGATTGATTCTTTTGCCATAAACTATTTTGTTTTAAACGGTAATCCGAATTCTTTTAACAATGCATGTGCTTCCCGGTCGGTCCTGGCGGTAGTGACAAAAGTGACGTCCAGTCCATTGATCTTAGCGACTTTGTCGATATCGATCTCGGGAAAAATGATCTGTTCGGGAATCCCGAGGGTATAATTTCCGCGCCCGTCAAATCCCTTGTCGCCGATTCCGCGGAAGTCCCGGATACGGGGAATGGAAACAGATACCAGGCGGTCGAGAAACTCATACATCCCGTTGCCACGCAATGTGACCCTGACCCCGATCGGCATACCTTTTCTGAGTTTGAAATTCGATATATCCTTTTTGGATTTGGTAGCCACTGCTTTCTGGCCGGCAATCATTGTCATCTCGTTGATACCGGAATCAATGAATTTCTTGTCCGTGATAGCGATCCCCAATCCCTGGTTGATACAGATCTTCAGGATCCTGGGAACCTGCATCGTGCTTTTGTAGCTGAATTGAGCCATCAATGCGGGGACGACCTCTTTCGTGTACTTTTCTCTCAATCTCGGTGTGTAAGCCATTATTTTATAACCTCCCCTGATTTTTTAGAATAACGTACCGACATGTTTTTCTTACTGTCGACTCTTCTTCCGGTTCTAGTCGGTTTTCCGGTGGAATCGATGACCATCAGATTGGAAATATGAACCAGGGCCTCTTTTTTCAAGATGCCGCCCTGAGGGCTTTTGGCATTGGGCTTGGTATGTTTGGAAACCATATTGATTCCTTCCACGATGGCTTTGCTTTTTGCAATATCCACCTTCAGCACTTTTCCCTGTTGCCCTTTGGAATTCCCGGTAATGACCATTACCATGTCGCCTTTTTTGATATGTAACTTCGTTTGCATGATTGAAAATATATACTTAGAGCACTTCCGGTGCCAATGAAATAATTTTCATGAATTGTTTTTCCCTTAATTCCCTGGCTACCGGCCCAAAAATACGGGTACCGATCATTTCGCCGGTGGCATTCAGGAGTACCACCGCATTGTCATCGAACCGGATATAGGAACCGTCATTCCTACGAATCTCCTTTTTGGTCCTGACAACAACTGCCTTGGATACTGTTCCTTTTTTTATGTTCCCGGAGGGAAGGGCATTTTTTACAGTTACGACAATTTTATCGCCGATGGATGCATACCGTTTTCCTGTTCCTCCCAGGACCCTGATGCAAAGGACTTCCTTTGCTCCACTGTTATCTGCAACCGTTAGTCTTGATTCTTGTTGTATCATGGCTATTTAACCTTTTCTAATATTTCGACAAGTCTCCAACATTTGATTTTACTCAGCGGACGGGTTTCTGCAATCCGAACTTTATCGCCTTCGCTGCATTCGTTCGCTTCATCGTGTGCCACGAAACGGGAGCTCTTTTTAACGAATTTTCCGTATTTCGGATGCTTGACCTTCCGTTCGACTTCAACAACAATGGATTTATCCATCTTGTTGCTGACTACGATGCCGTCTTTTTCCTTTCTAAGTTTTCTGTTTTCCATTTTTTCTTCTTCTTATTAGAGACCGGTCGTTTCAGTCTCTTCAAAAGTGAATTATACTATTATCCGTTTGGTTATTTTCTCACCGGTCAGAATCCTTTTTCTCAATTCCGTTTCAAGACGGGCAATAGTTCTGCGATAAGCCTTGATCTTATTGGGATTCTCAAGAGGGGAAACAGCATGGTTCAACTTCAGTTTCGTCAGTTGTTTCTTTTCCTCATCCAAACGCTCGATGATCTCACCGGTCGTTAGCTCTCTGATTACTTTTTGTTCCATTTTTCTTTGAAAAGGAGATTGATACTATGTTTATCCTGTGGTTTTTAGATGGCCTCTTCCGTATAATCTTTCCGGGTAACCATTTTTGTCGCAACAGGCAGTTTCTGTGCACCCAGGCGCAAAGCTTCCTTTGCAACAGCGAGGGTAACACCTTCTATCTCGAACAATATTCTGCCGGGAGTGATCCTGGCAACAAAATATTCGGGTGCCCCTTTTCCTTTACCCATACGCACTTCAGCAGGTTTTTTGGTAACCGGTTTATCCGGGAAGATCCGGATCCAGAGCTGGCCTTCACGTTTCATATGACGGGTGATAGCCTGACGGGCAGATTCGATCTGGCGTCCGGTGATCCAGGCTTCCTCCAAAGTTTTGATCCCAAATGAGCCGAATGCAAGCTGGTGGCCCCGCTTTGCGTTGCCTTTCATCTTTCCTTTCTGCTGCTTTCTGTATTTGGTCTTCTTAGGCTGTAACATTATCTGATAAGTATTAGGTTATAGGGTATTCTGTTTATTTTCTGGGTCTTGGTTTGTTCCTTCTGTCTCTGTCTCTGTCTCTGTCACCGCCACCACCACCTTTGTTATGATGTTCGGAGGAAGGTTTTAATTTTGTGCTGGCAGCAGCAGGAGTCAGGTCAGGACGTCCATAAATTTCGCCTTTACAGATCCAAACTTTAATTCCGATTCTTCCGTAAGTAGTATGGGCCTCACTCGTGGCATAGTCAATATCTGCGCGGAAAGTATGCAGCGGGATTCTTCCATCTTTATACTGCTCCCTGCGGGCCATTTCAGCTCCTCCCAAACGGCCGGAGATCATTATCTTGATGCCTTCGGCGCCGATACGCATGGCCGAAGCAATGGAAGTCTTGATCGCCCTGCGGTAAGAGATACGTCCTTCAATCTGGCTCGTAACAGTATTGGCAACGATCACGGCATCCAATTCCGGGCGCTTGATCTCGGAGATATTGATCTGGATCTCTTTCTTGGTGATCTTCTTCAATTCTTCCTTCAGCTTGTCCACTTCCTGTCCTCCCTTCCCGATGATGATCCCCGGGCGAGCCGTATGAATGGTTATCGTAACAAGTTTCAAAGTCCTTTCAATAACGATCTTTGCAATTCCTGCCTTGGATAAACGGGCATTCAGGTATTTCCGGATCTTGTCATCCTCTACGAGCTTGGCGGCGAAGTTCTTTCCACCATACCAATTGGAATCCCATCCTCGGATGATCCCTAACCTGTTTGCGATTGGATTTGTTTTTTGTCCCATTAACAAAACATTTTATTGTACCAGTTCGATCTTATTCTTTTGTTTCTATTGTCGTTTCTTCAACTTCCGAAGAAGGTTTGTTGCGGCTATCAACGACCAGCGTCACATGATTGGAACGCTTCTTGATCCGGTGTGCACGTCCCTGGGGTGCAGTTCGGATACGTTTCAGCACCCGGCCACTGTCCACGGAAATTTCCTTCACAAAAAGGTCGCTATCTTCCAACCTTACACCTTCGTTCTTGGCCTGCCAGTTTGAAATGGCTGATTTCAACAGGGTATAAAGCCGGTCGCTCGAAACCTGAGGTGAATTCTTCAGCATCACCAATGCCAGCTCCACTTTTTTTCCCCTGATCATATCTGCAATCAGCCTCATCTTACGCGGTGAAGTGGGACAATTATTCAATTTTGCGTAATAAAGAGTCTTTTTTTCCTCTTTACGCTTCTCCGCTCTGTTTTTACTTTTTACGCCCATGATATCTCGAAATTATTCTTATTTCTTACCTTTATCCTTATTTCCGGCATGACCCCTGAAAATACGGGTCGGTGCGAATTCCCCCAGCTTGTGTCCAACCATGTTTTCAGTAACATAGACGGGGATGAATTTATTGCCGTTGTAAACTGCAATGGTTTGTCCTACAAAATCAGGAGAGATCATGGAACCCCTTGACCAGGTTTTAATGACACTCTTTTTCTTGGAATCACCTGCATCCAGGACTTTCTTTTCCAGTTTGAAATTAATGTAAGGACCTTTTTTAAGCGATCGGCTCATATCCTGTTGTTGTTATAATTATTTTTTCCTTTTTTCAACGATGTACTTGTTGGTATTCTTCTTCTTGCTGCGGGTCTTATAACCCTTTGCAGGAGTACCTTTCCTTGACCTCGGATGACCGCCGGAAGCCCTTCCTTCACCCCCGCCCATGGGATGGTCAACAGGGTTCATGGCAACACCACGGGTACGGGGCCTTCTTCCGAGCCATCTGCTTCTCCCGGCCTTACCGGAGGATTCAAGCTGGTGGTCCTGGTTCGAAACCATCCCGATCGTAGCTTTGCAGGCTTGGAGGATCATGCGGGTTTCGCCCGAAGGCATCTTGATGATGGCAAACTTTCCGTCCCTCGACATCAGCTGTGCATAGGAACCAGCGCTTCTTACCAGCTTGGCTCCCTGTCCCGGTCGAAGTTCCACATTGTGGATGATTGTACCGAAGGGAATTTCACTGAGGTAGAGCGTATTTCCGATTTCCGGGGAACTGCCTTTTCCGGATACCACTGTCTGGCCTACCTTCAGTCCATGAGGAGCAATGATGTAACGCTTCTCACCATCATTATAGCATACCAGAGCAATCCGGGCAGTTCTTCCAGGGTCGTACTCTATGGTCTTTACCACAGCAGGAATAGATTCCTTATCCCGTTTGAAGTCGATGATCCTGAACATCTGTTTATGACCACCACCGAGGTACCGCATGGTCATTTTTCCTTCGTTGTTTCTACCACCACTCTTCCGGTGGGGAAGCAGTAAGCTCTTCTCAGGCGTCGAAGTCGTGATTTCGTCGAACGCGCTGATCAGTTTGAAGCGCTGACCGGGGGTTGTTGGGTTAAATTTCTTTAGCGCCATTTATTTAAATATTGCTGTAAAAATCAATTGTTTCACCTTTTGCCAATGTAACAATGGCTTTCTTATAATTGTTGGATTTGCCGTTGATAAACCCGCTCTTTGAATACCGGGTCTTGCTCTTTCCACGATAAACCATAGTATTGATATCGGCAACTTCCACTCCATATATGTCCTTGATCGCCTTCTTGATCTGAAGCTTGTTCGCCCGTTTGTCTACCTTGAACCCATAACGGTTGAGCTTCTCGCCCATCTGGGTCATCTTTTCAGTAATGATCGGCTTTAATATAACACTCATTGCGTATGCTTTTTAATTTGGGTTCTTGCTAAATCAATTCGCATGAATACTTTCTATTTCCTTAACCGAGCTTTCCGTGAGCAGCAGGCGACCGGCATCCAAAATCTCATAAGTGTTCAGGTCGGAAGCCTGGATCACCTTTACCTTTGCCAGGTTCCGGGATGAAAGAAGGACATTCATGTCAACACTGCTGGTCACCAGCAACATCTTCTTGCCTTCGGTCTTGAAATTCTTCAGCAACTCGGTAAAATTTTTGGTCTTGGGTGTCTCAAATGTGAAATCTTCCACCACCATGATGCTGTCATCTTTTACCTTATAGCTCAAGGCTGATTTCCGGGCGAGTTTTTTCAACTTCTTGTTGAGTTTGAAATCGTAATCCCTTGGATGAGGGCCAAAAACCCTAGCACCACCCTTGAACAAAGGACTTTTTATACTTCCTGCACGGGCTCCGCCGGTTCCTTTTTGCTTCTTCAGCTTCCGGGTGCTGCCCGTAAGCTGCGATTTTTCTTTTGAGCTGTGGGTTCCCTGCCGCCTGTTTGCCATGAACTGTTTTACATCCAGGTAAATGGCATGATCGTTCGGTTCAATACCAAATATGGCATCGTCCAGTTTGATCTTGCGGTCTGTAATTGCTCCTGATACGTTATATACTGCTACTTCCATCTCTCAATAATTACATATGAACCATTGGATCCCGGTACTGCTCCTTTGACCAGAACCAAATTCTTATCTAAAATAATCTTCAAAATCTGAAGATTGATCACTTTCACACGGTCGCCACCCATCCTGCCGGCCATCCTTAATCCGGGAAATACCCTTGAAGGCCAGGATGAAGCACCCACCGAACCGGGGGCTCTCAGGCGGTTGTGCTGGCCATGCGTGGCTTCACCCACACCATGAAAATGATGCCGTTTCACCACACCCTGGAATCCTTTTCCCTTTGAAATCCCGACAACGTCGATGTATTCTCCCTCTTCGAAAATATCAACCTTGAGAATATCACCGAATACCTTCGAGTGGTCAGGTTCAAAACGGGTGAATTCAGCAATAACCTTTTTCGGGGTGATTCCGGCTTTTGCAAAATGGCCCATAAGCGCCTTGGTGGTATGCTTTTCCTTCTTATCTTCATAAGCAAGCTGAATGGAGTCATAACCTTCTTTTTCCTTTGATCGGACTTGGGTTACAACGCAAGGACCTGCTTCTATGACCGTGCATGGAATATTCTTTCCATTCGCATCATAAATACTGGTCATCCCGATTTTTTTTCCTATTAATCCAGACATTTTTTATTTTTTTTCAGTTCAATGAGAAGTAACGATCAAACCTTGATTTCAACCTCAACACCACTCGGAAGTTCGAGCTTCATCAAAGCATCAATGGTCTTTGATGTGGTGCTGTAAATATCCAGCAGCCGCTTGTAAGAACAAAGCTGGAACTGATCCCGTGATTTCTTGTTCACAAAGGTCGACCTCAGAACCGTAAAGATTTTCTTATCGGTCGGCAATGGAATAGGTCCGCTCACAACAGCGCCGGTGGCTTTTACAGTCTTCACGATTTTTTCGGCTGATTTATCAACCAGGCTGTAATCGTATGACTTCAATTTTATTCTGATTCTTTGGCTCACTTTTTTTTGTTTTTGTTGAAACGCCTGCTGGCGTCTTTACAAGGATTGTCTTATTATTTTAATATGCGGGAACGTACCCCCGTATCTTATATAACACATCATTCATGATTTCCTGCGGGATGGCACCAAAGTGTGAAAATTCCAGCATGCAGGTTGCCCTACCCGAAGAAACACTGCGCAGGGTGGTAACATATCCGAACATCTCCGACAAGGGAACTTTTCCATGGATCACCTGGTCGGTAATGCGCGATTGAACTTCTTCAACCTGTCCCCGGCGTTTATTCAGGTCACCGGTCACATCACCCATGTATTCGCTGGGTGTTACGATCTCGAAACGCATGATCGGTTCCAGCAGAGTGGCTTTGGCCTTTTTGCAGGCTTCCCGGAATGCGATCCCGGCAGCGATCTGGAATGCCAGCGCATCCGAATCAACACTGTGAAAAGAACCATCGATCAGGCGTACCTTGATGCTTTCCATTGGGTAACCAATGATGGGGCCGTTCATCATTCCTGATTTCAGTCCCTTTTCAATCGACGGAATAAATTCCTTCGGGATATTTCCTCCCTTTATATTATTGATAAATTGAAGCCCTTTCACACCTTTATCGGCTGGGGAGATTTCAATAACAAGATCAGCGAACTTGCCCCTGCCTCCGGTTTGTTTCTTATACACTTCGTGGTGAAGTATGGTGTTGAGTATCGCTTCTTTATAAGCAACCTGGGGATTTCCACGGTTACATTCAATATTGAATTCGCGTTTCAGGCGGTCGCAGATGATATCCAGATGAAGTTCACCCATCCCGCTGATCAATGTTTGCCCGGTATCACTATCGACCTTTACCTTAAAGGTAGGATCTTCTTCTTCCAGCTTTGCCAGCGCTACCATCAGCTTATCAATATCATCCTGTGTCCTGGGCTCTATAGCCATGTTGATAACAGGTTCAGGAAATGCCATGGTTTCAAGGATGATGGGATGTTTAACATCACACAAGGTATCGCCGGTATGAATGTTTTTAAGACCTACAGCAGCTCCGATTTCGCCTGCTTCGATCCGTTTGATGGGATTCTGCTTGTTGGCATGCATCAGCATCAGCCGCATGATCCTTTCCTTTTTATCGGTATTGGCATTCAAAACGGTGCTTCCGGCATCCAGCGCTCCGGAATAAACCCTGAAATAAGCGATCCTGCCCATAAACGGGTCAGTGGCAATTTTAAATGCGATGGCGGTAAAGGGTTCGTTCGGATCGGGTTTGCGTGATTCTTCTTTATCGGTAAAGGGGTTAATACCGGTAATAGCAGCCCTATCAATTGGAGAAGGAAGATATTTGACAATGGCGTCGATCAGCAGTTGTACTCCCTTATTTTTAAAGGCAGCTCCACAGATCACCGGGGAGATCCGGTTTTCGAGGGTTGCTTTACGAAGGGAAGCCATGATCTCATCTTCACTGATGGCATCAGTATCCGCCAGATATTTCTCCAGCAAATGGTCGCTTTCTTCAGCAGTTCCTTCGATCAGCTTCGCGCGGTATTCTTTAACGGTTTCTTTAAGATCTTCAGGAATGGGAACTTCATGGTACTGTTTACCAAGGGTATCATCTTCCCATACAAACGCTTTGTTTGAAACCAGGTCGACAACACCGGTAAATCCTTCCTCAGCCCCTATCGGGATCTGGATCGGAATCGGGTTGGAGCCAAGCTTTTCCTTGATCTGGGTAACTACCCTGAAAAAATCAGCCCCTGTACGATCCATCTTATTAATGAAACTGATACGGGGGACGTTATATTTGTTTGCCTGTTTCCAGACGGTTTCGCTTTGCGGTTCAACACCACCAACGGCGCAAAAAATAGCGATGGCACCATCCAGCACTCTCAGGGAGCGCTCCACTTCAATGGTGAAATCAACATGCCCGGGGGTATCGATGATATTGATGCGGTATTTTTGGTTGCGAAAGTCCCAGAATACGGTTGTGGCGGCAGAGGTGATGGTGATGCCTCGCTCCTGCTCCTGGACCATCCAGTCCATGGTGGCAGTCCCGTCGTGAACTTCTCCTAACTTATAATTGATGCCGGTATAATACAATATACGCTCCGTCGTCGTGGTTTTACCCGCGTCGATGTGCGCCATAATGCCGATGTTGCGAATATTTGTTAAATTCTCTGACATTACTTTTATTGTATCCTGCTTCCTAAGCGTGTTGTTAAAATCTGAAATGGGAGAATGCCTTGTTGGCTTCGGCCATTCGGTGTGTATCTTCTTTCCGTTTGTATGCAGCTCCTTCTTCTTTGTATGCGGCCACGATTTCTGCAGCAAGCTTTTGGCCCATGCTCTTCTCGTGCCGTTTCCTTGAAAATGAAACAAGCGCTTTCATCCCGATGGACATCTTTCTGCCCGGGCGAATCTCGGAAGGGATCTGAAAAGTAGCTCCACCGATACGGCGGCTTCTGACTTCCACCGAAGGAGTAACATTTGCAAGTGCTTTTTTCCAGACGTCAAGACCTTCTTCTTTTGTCTTTTCCGAAACAATATCGATCGCCTCATAAAAAACATCATAAGCAATGTTTTTCTTTCCCTGTTCCATGAGATTGTTCACAAACTTTGTGACCAGAGTATCTCCGTATTTGGGATCCGGAAGTATCGCTCTTTTCTTGGGTTTTGCTTTTCTCATAAATTATAGTATCCTGATTATTCGTTTATATGCGGAAGGGTTATCCCTCGGATCGCCCAGCAATGAATTCAATTAAGCTTTCTTTTCTTTCGGCCTTTTTGCTCCGTATTTTGATCTCCTTTGCCTTCTGCCTTCCACACCGGAAGTATCCAGTGCGCCGCGGATGATATGGTACCTTACACCGGGGAGGTCCTTCACCCTGCCGCCACGGATCATCACGATCGAGTGTTCCTGCAGGTTGTGGCCTTCACCGGGAATGTATGCATTGACTTCTTTCCCATTGGTCAGACGAACCCTGGCAACTTTACGCATGGCAGAATTCGGTTTCTTCGGAGTGGTGGTGTAAACCCTCACGCAAACACCCCTGCGCTGCGGACAGGAATCCAATGCCGGCGACTTGCTTTTATCCGTCAGCTTGTGTCTTCCCTTACGAACCAATTGATTTATTGTAGGCATATTTTACTGATTAATGTTAACAAAAACCCCATTTTTTGGGGAGTGCAAAGTTATAAAATAATTGAATCCGAAAAATATTTCAGAAAAATATTCTTCAAATTCGCTGTTTTACTGTTAGTTGGGGGATAATTGCAAAGAAATTCAAGGAAGGATAAATATCCTAGACAAACCGCCAGAGTGGGTATCCGGACATTTTTGGCGCTGCCCGGTCGAAACCTATTAGTGTCTTAATTTATCAGGTTCCCTAGTATTTCCTTATGATCCCTTCAAAAGAACGCTATCGCTTTTTTGAGGGTGCAAAAGTACAACTTATTTTTGATTGACCAAGAAAATTATCAATTATTTTACAAGGATGGTCCCAATGGCTAAATCTTGTTTTATTATGAAGCATTGCTGTTATCACCTTTTCTTCTCGCTCAATTTCCTGTAAGCAATGTCCCGGTTGGAATATGCCATAGTATAATTCGGGTCAATTTCAATTGTAGAAGTATAATCATCTATTGCCTTGTCCCATTGCCTGAGGGTCCCATAAGCGATACCACGATTGTAATAGGTTCTGGCAGATTTCGGATCAATTTGGATTGAGATTGAGTAATCGGCTATTGCTTTGTCCCACTGTCCTAGATAATAGTAGGCATTGCCACGATTGTAATAGGCTGTTGCATATTGTGGGGAAAGCTCGAGTGTCTTGGAGAAATCTGTTATAGATTTGTCCCACTGTTTAAGATTCCCATAAGCGATACCACGGTAGTTAAATGCGTCGGAATATTTCGGATCAATCTCTATCGCCTTGGATTGATCGGCAATCGATTTGTTCCACTGTCCAATGTTACCGTATGCAATGCCACGGTTATAATAGGCTATGGTATATTTCGGGTCTAGCTCGATCGCCTTGGAGTCATCGGTTAATGCCTTTACCCACTGCCCAAGATTACCATAAGCAATACCACGATTGGAATATGCCTTAGTGAAATTTGGGTCAATCTCAATTGCCTTTGAGTAATCGGCTATTGCCTTGTCCCACTGCCCGAGATTCCCGTAAGCAACACCACGGTTGATATAGGCATCTAAATCATTCGGGTAAACACCAATTGCTCTTGAATAATCGGCAATCGATTTATCCCACTGTCCAAGATAATCGTAAACCATGCCAAGGTTATAAAGTGATCTTGGTTTATTCGGAGATTTTGACACAACATCACTCCAAAGTGTAAGATCATCCCTCCATACTTTATTCCTTTCATAGGTCAGATATGAATTTGAACCTATTATGATCACGAAGATAATAATTGCAATGTGTTTATATTTATTCCAGAGTAAAACGTATATGCCTGAGCTAAAGATCAGAAAAAACCCAAATGAAGGAAGATATGTTCGGTGTTCGAAAATCACATCCTTTATCGGAATGAAGCTCGATTCGATTGATAGCGTAAGAAAGAACCAGAAAATGCCAAAAGAAATGAACCTGTATCTTTTAAAAGAGAATATTGCCAGAATAATCAATGATATAAGTACTACGAAACTTAGCAGGGTTCTTATCTCAAAAAAAGTATTTGAGATCGGGAAATCATAGTCTAAATTCTGATTTATTGGCAGGAACAAAAGCTGGATATATTTGACAATGACACTGAACTGAGTGAAAAGATAATTAAGTGGGGTTACAGTATAGGTATTCATATATGACGGTGGGATCGATTTGAAAATGCTTAATGACAACCTTAAAGTAATGATAATGATTACACCTAAAAATGCTCCTATAAGCAGGATAACACGATAATCCTTAAAATTTATTGAAAGTTTCTTTGTCCTTAAAAAGAATAATTCGAAGAGAACTATGGCAAAAGGAAGCGTGAAGGCATTTTCCTTTGTAAGCATAGCCAATCCAGCAGAAATCAATGAACTTGTAAACAGCAGGGTTTTAACTATATTTCCTTTGTTTGATAATCGGGCTTTAACATAAAGCACCAGAGAAAGGAGATAGAACATGGCAACCATGGAGGCAAGCCGTTGAACGATATAGGTGACAGATTGTGTTGCAAGAGGGTGTGAAACAAAAAGTAAAGCTGTCAGAAAGGCTAAAACTTTTTTATTCCTGGCAATTGGTTGATTTTTCAGAACTGGTGAAGAAAAGATCAGTAAGGTAAGCCACCAAACCAGGCAGGCATTGATAAGATGAATAATTAGGTTTACAAGATGCCAATACCATACATCAAGCTGGTTGAAATGGTAATTAAGTGCAAAGGTCAAAGTACCGACAGGACGAGATGGATAGTAGTTCCACCATGCTTTCACATCTGCTAAATTCCGAATCTTAATATTATAAACAATACGGAGAAGATCGTCAAAATGGAATGAACAGTAAAACGAATTGGAATAAATTATGATTCCCAGTAGGAATATCAGAGACAGTCCAACCACGTTGGAATATTTGTTTTTTTTTACCTGTTTTAGCGGTTTCTGATATTGCGAGCGATCATCCTTTTTCATAATTTATTCCTGATAATCATGCAGGTACCATCAATATCCGGCACCAGTACCAGGCATTCCGGGATATTCCGAATAAAATCATCCACAGCCCTTTTAATCCCTTCCCATTTATAATTATAATCATGAATGAAGATGATACCACCGGGCGAAAGCCGCGGATAGAAAAAATCCAGTGCAGCCTGCGTGGGCTGATACAGATCGGCATCCAGGTTTACCAGTGCAAAGATCTCATTCCGGACCTGTTCCGCAGTTTCCGGAAAATAACCGGGATGCAGGATGATATTTTCATTTCCGGATATTTTTTTTAGCACCTCGGTAATATGGGTGTCTGAGAACCGGTCGGGTGTATAGGTGGCAGCTTCACCCGTCTCGTGTGCCAGGTCTCGAGGAGGAAAGCCGGTAAAGGTATCGAACAGGTGAAATTTACGCCCGGGATCCATATGATGAAGAACACTGGCACTGTCTCCTTTATATACACCCACCTCAGCAAATCCGCCGATGACGCTTTCCTTCTTAAGCCGTTCGACCTGGAACCACCAGTTGAAAAACCTGACCTTGTCAGGATAATGCTTTTCAACCTGCAACAGCTTTCTGCTTACCTGACCCGACTTTCGTGCATGTTCCCACTCCACGGGCGAATACCCTTTTCCGAAAAAGAGGTCCCATGCATATCTGACAAGGAAAACCAGGATAACCAGGATAATGCCTAGATTGATCATCTGAAAAACAGGAATTTTCATGAAGGAGTTCTATTATCCTACAAACATACAGGATTTTTTCTGATACGTACAAAATCAAAGAAGCGGGCAAATTCGTCATTTAATATGCTGCGACGAAAAAGACTTTTACTGCAAACCAGCCTGCCGGTAGGCAGGGACGCCAAGACGCAAAAAAATAGTATTGAAGTATTACCTTTTCAAGTTAAAGCCGATAAAGGGTTAAATCTACCATGCCTCTCAAACGGGATAAATTGTAGAATGCCAAAAAAATTGATCTTGAACAATGACAAGTATCCTTAGTTTCAGGAAGGGATGTTTGATTTTATAAGGTAATAACAAGAAAACTGAAAGCTGCCACGAAGTGGCTAAAGATCAATAACCGTGGGCGGAGTCCACGGATAAAGGCAGACTAAAACCACAGCCCCGAAGGGGTTGAATAATTAACACATATGTCAAGTTACCGTCAGATTCTTTATCATTTGGTGTTCCGTACAAAAAATAGTCGGAAAACGATTGTACCGGCCCATTCCAAAGAACTTTATGCCTATATTATGGGTATAATCAGAAACAAAAACAGCTTTCTTTACCGTATTAACGGAATGGAAGATCACCTGCATATTTTAAGTGATCTGCACCCTTCAATTGCTTTGGCTGATTATATGAGGGATATTAAAACATCATCTTCGATCTGGTTAAAACAATCAGGAAATTTTCCTGACTTTAACGGATGGGCAGAGGGATATGCAGCACTTACATATGGTTGGAAGGATAAGGAGATGATTGCTAACTACATTAAAAATCAACCTGAACATCACAAGAAAGAATCGTTTGAAAATGAATTAAGGAGATTACTTGAAGAAAATGGAATCGAGGTGGATGAAAGGTATTTTCCATAGAGAGGAGATTCAGCCCCTTCAAGGCTGGTACCGCGGCCACATTCACTACCATGAGCGATGCTCATGGTTATTTAGATCTAGCTCCTTCAGAGCATGAATCAATAACCTTAGGCTCCACCAAAGTTATAAGGCAGACTAAAACCGCAGCCACGAAATGGCTAAATATCAATAACCGTGGGTGAAGCCCACGGCTGAAGCCAGTATAAAACCACAGCCCTGAAGGGGCAGAATAATTGATTAAAAAAATATACCAGTCGCCGCATAAGTAGCCTTGGCTGGTGCCATCGAACGAAGTTTCTGTAAATAACTTATCCACAATTTAAATTCCAATCCCTCTAAATCGTACTTTTGGCGCCTGGTAAAATATACCGTGATAGATATTCTGAAAGATCTGAATGAAAAACAGCGTAAAGCTGTTGAATGTACTGCCGGGCCCTCACTTGTAATTGCCGGTGCAGGTTCAGGGAAGACCCGTGTGCTGACATACCGGGTCGCGCATCTGCTGAACCTGGGTGTGGATTCATTCAATATCCTCGCACTCACTTTTACCAACAAGGCTGCACGGGAGATGAAGAATCGCATCATTGAATTGGTGGGCAGCTCCGATGCAAAGAATGTCTGGATGGGAACATTTCATTCCATTTTTGCAAGGGTCCTGCGCATCGACGGCCATCGCCTGGGGTACCCGTCCAACTTCACCATTTATGATACTGAAGATTCCAAAAGGGTGATCCGTTCCCTAATCAAGGACAATAATCTTGATGATAAGCTATATGCCCCCGGATATATACTTCATCGCATCTCCGCCGCAAAAACCAGCTTGATCTCTGCCCTTGAATACAATGAATCACCTGAACTGAGAGAATACGATTCCAGCTCCGGAAAGCCCTTTACCGGGCAACTTTACGTCCAGTATCAGTCGCGCCTGGTCAGGGCTTCTGCCATGGATTTCGACGACCTGCTGTTCAACATGAACATCCTGTTGCGCGATTTCCCGGATGTGCTTTACAAGTATCAGCAAAAATTTCATTATATCCTCGTGGATGAATACCAGGATACAAATTATGCGCAGTACCTCATTGTAAAGATGCTGGCAGCCAACAATGAAAATATCTGTGTGGTCGGGGATGATGCCCAGAGTATCTATGCCTTCCGTGGCGCCAATATCCAGAATATTCTCAATTTTAAAAGCGATTACCCAGACCTGAAGATATTCAAGCTGGAACAAAACTACCGGTCAACCAAAACCATAGTAGCCGCTGCAAACAGCCTTATCCTCAACAACAAGCAGCAGATCTTCAAGGAAATATGGACAGATAACGCAGAAGGTTCAAAGATCACCCTTATCCGTTCTTCGACCGATGGCGAAGAGAGTAACCTGGTTGCCCAGTCCATCTTTGAAAACAAGATGAACAACCAACTTGCCAATACGGCTTTTGCCATCCTCTACCGTACAAATGCCCAATCAAGATCACTGGAGGATGCCCTGCGGAGAATGAATATTCCCTGCCGCATTTACGGGGGCCAATCATTCTACCAGCGAAAGGAAATCAAAGACATGCTTGCTTATTTCCGGCTGGTCGTCAATCCGAAAGATGAAGATGCACTGCTCCGGGTCATCAATTATCCTGCCCGCGGAATCGGAAAAACAACGGTAGAGAAACTGATCGTGGCCTCGGATGAGTATAAAAAGAGTATTTATGAAATTTTGGAAGATCCTGCCTCCTACCCTGTTCACCTTACCGAAGGCACCTCAGCTAAACTGACTTCTTTCATCACCATGATTCGCAGTTTTTCCGTGCTGCTGAAAACAAAACCGGCATTCGACCTGGCAAAACATATTGCCACTTCGAGTGGTTTATTGAAAGAGATGTACGAAGATAAAACCCCGGAGGGAGTCAGCAGGTATGAAAATATAGAGGAACTACTAAACGCCATCAAAGAATTTACTGAAATGAAAGTCACCCCGGCCATTAAACCCATACCTGATCCCGGCTTGCCATCTGATGAAAGTACTCCTCAACCTCCTGACGAAACCGAGCCAAGGACCCTCGACCGCTTCATGCAGGACATTGCCCTTCTGACAGACCAGGATACCAAAGACAGTGAAAACCAGGACCGTGTAACCCTGATGACCATTCATGCTGCTAAAGGATTGGAATTCCCGTTTGTATATGTTGTCGGCTTGGAAGAGAATCTTTTTCCTTCGATCCAGTCAATGTCGTCCAGGGCCGACCTGGAAGAAGAGCGGAGGTTGTTTTATGTTGCCATTACACGGGCACAGCAAAAACTGACGGTTAGTTACGCTGAAAACCGCTACCGGTGGGGAAACCTGACATCCAACGGACCCAGCCGTTTTCTTCAGGAAATTCCGGAAAAACACATCGACTATCCGCAGAAACCGATGGGACGGCAGGCAAGTTTTCTTACCGATGATAATTTCTCGGGCATCCTTGCCGGGAAAGGACCAGTTAAACAAAAACCGGTAAACCTGAAAAATTTCCATAAACTCAACCACCTGCCCTCCGGGCCGGCACCGGCGGGCTCTTCCGGCGATGATATCCAGATCGGGATGGAAGTGGAACACGAACGTTTTGGGAAAGGGAAAGTGATCAGCCTCGAAGGAACGGGCGCCAATACAAAAGCAACGGTTTTCTTTCCCGGTATTGGCCAGAAACAGCTCCTGCTTCGTTTTGCCCACCTGAAAATTGTATAATCCATCATTTCTATTTCTTTCCAGCCCTTTCTTCTTAGCTGGAAGGAAAATTAACTCACCAGCTCACCAACTCGCCAACTAACTTGTCCGCTTGTCCGCCTGTCCGCTATTAAACATTTATACCTATCTTTGCAAAAATGCAAAAGTCAATGAATATGGAATACAACACCACCCGTAAACCCCTGATCATACCGGAATATGGCCGGAACATCCAGGAGATGATACAGTATGCCTGTACGATCGAAGACAGGGATCAACGCCTTAAAGCAGCCAAGATCATTATCAACGTAATGGCCCAGATGCACCCCCAGACAAAGGATTCAGTAGATTACAAACACAAACTCTGGGACCATCTTTATATCATCTCCGATTTTAAGATCGATGTGGACGCTCCTTACCCTCCCCCGCCTCCCCTCAACATCAGTACAAAACCCGAAAGGATCTCTTATCACGACAAAGAAATTGAATTCAAGCACTACGGGAAGAATATTGCCATGATCATTGAAAAGGCTACGGCATACCCGGATGGGCCTGAAAAGGATGCACTGGTAAAGACCATCGCGATCCACCTGAAAAAATCCTACCTGAACTGGAACCGCGATTCGGTTTCGGATGACCTGATTGAAGAACACCTGAAGATTTTGTCTAAAGGGCAACTTAAGCTAAATGAAGACATCAAGCTTACAACCACGAGCGATCTTCTTGCCCGCAATAAACCACGTAAACCATTCCGGCAGAAAAATACGGGCAACAATAACCAAAGGGGCAGAAAAAAACCACAATGAGTTCCTTCAAGATTTCAGGGGGAAAACAATTAACGGGAGAAATCGTTCCCCAGGGAGCCAAGAATGAGGCTTTACAGGTTATATGCGCCTGCCTTCTGACCAATGAAAAGGTCACAATCCACAATGTTCCTGCGATCAGGGATGTCGTTAAACTGATGGAATTGCTGAAATCCATCGGCGTAAAAATCAAGCCTTCCGGCAATTCTTCTTACACTTTTGAAGCAGCAGATATTAACCTGGATTACCTTAACACAACAGATTTTAAAGAAAAAGTCGGCGCCCTGCGTGGGTCCATCATGATCCTCGGGCCCCTGCTCGCGCGGTTTGGCCGGGGTATCGTTTATGCGCCCGGAGGTGACAAGATCGGACGCCGGCGCCTGGATACACATTTTTTCGGCCTCCAGAAACTGGGTGCAGAGTTCAATTACGACTTTACAAATCAGCTGTTCACCGTATCTGCAACAGAGCTGAAAGGCAATTATATGCTGCTGGATGAGGCTTCGGTTACCGGTACGGCCAACATTGTCATGGCTGCTGTTCTTGCAAAGGGACCCACTACCATTTTCAATGCAGCCTGCGAACCCTACCTTTTTCAGCTTTGCAACATGCTTTCAAGGATGGGTGCGAAGATCCAGGGGATAGGATCCAACCTGCTTACCATTGAAGGAGTCACCAGTCTCAAGGGTTGTGAACACACGCTCCTCTCCGACATGATCGAAGTAGGCAGTTTTATTGGTCTTGCTGCAATGACACGTTCAGCGATTACCATCAAGAATGTGAACTACCAGCAACTGGGGCTGATTCCGGATGTGTTCCGCAGGTTGGGTATTGATATTATCCGGCAGGGCGATGACATCTTCATTCCACAGAAAGACGTTTACGAACTGGAAACATTCATGGACGGGTCTATAATGACCATTGCCGATGCACCCTGGCCGGGTTTTACCCCCGACCTGATCAGTATTGTGCTGGTTGTGGCAACCCAGGCACGAGGCAGTGTGCTGATCCACCAGAAAATGTTTGAAAGCCGCCTTTTCTTTGTCGACAAACTGATCGACATGGGAGCCAAAATCATCCTTTGCGATCCTCACCGGGCCACCGTGATCGGTCTCGACCGGCAATACCCTTTACGTGGCCTCCGCATGTCCTCACCTGACATCCGTGCCGGTGTGGCTTTGCTCATCGCCGCTCTTTCGGCCGAAGGTATTAGCATCATCGACAACATCGAACAGATCGACCGGGGCTACCAGGAAATCGACATCCGCCTGAGAAACCTCGGGGCAGATATCCAGCGTATCTGATCCTGCCATTTTGTCCTGAAACTCCGATGGCAGGTTTTTTGATAGGACACACCCAATCAGAAAATAATAGATTTTTGAAGTTGAAGAAACCATAACCGATGGAAGAAAAGAACAATCAACACAACGAGCTCATTCAAAATCCGAAAGAAGGAGAAACAAACGAAAGCAATAAAAAGATGGATGTAATTTCAGAGACAGGAACCTCTGCTGAATCATCAGAAGAACAACATGAACACAAAAAAGAGAAGACTTCAAAATCAAAACACCGTAAAGAAGACAGGACAGAAGAACTGGAACAGGAAGTTGCACAATGGAATGACAAATATCTCCGTCTTTATTCTGAGTTTGATAATTACAGGAAACGTTCGCTAAAGGAAAGGATCGAACTCAGCACATCGGCTGCTTCAGAACTTATCACTACCTTGTTACCGGTGCTGGACGATTTTGAAAGGGCCCTGAATGCCATGGAAACAAATGAAGATAAAGAGAATGCCATCCTCGACGGGATCAACCTCGTTTACAATAAACTGAAAAATATTCTTTCCCAGCAAGGACTGGAACGGATGAAGGTAATGGGAGAAGAATTTAATACCGATTTCCATGAAGCGATGACAAATATTCCTGCTCCCAAACCTGAACTAAAAGGCAAAGTAGTTGATGTTATCCAGAACGGTTACCTCCTCAATGGGAAAGTTATACGGTACGCAAAGGTGGTGGTTGGAAGTTAAAAGAATGCGGGAATGCAGAATGCAGGAATGCGGGAATGCAGGAATAAGAATGAATAGTGAATGAAGAATGTCCAATCCTAATACCTAAAACCAAATACCCAAAACCCAAAACCTAATGGCCAATGGCTAAAGCCTAACACCTATATTTCCCTGATGTCAAAACGTGATTATTACGAAATACTGGAAGTGTCCAGGAATGCTACTCCGGAAGAGATCAAAAAGGCTTACCGTCAGCAGGCATTGAAATATCATCCGGATAAAAACCCGGATAACAAAGAGGCCGAGGAAAAATTCAAGAAAGCTGCTGAAGCTTATGAAGTGCTGAGCGATCCGGAGAAACGGAAACGTTATGATCAATTCGGCCATGCCGGCATGGGGAATAACAAGTCAGGGTTCAGTGGTGGATTCGGCGGCGGGATGAGCATGGATGAGATCTTTCGCCATTTCGGTGATATTTTCGGAGGAGGAGGCTTCGACGATCCTTTCGGCACTATGTTCGGCGGTGGAGGCGGGCGCGGCAGAAAAGCCGTGAACCGTGGTTCAAACCTCCGCGTAAAGGTCAAACTTACCCTGGAAGAGATCGCACATGGCGTTGAAAAAAAGATCAAAGTAAACAAATATATCAGGTGCAACACCTGTAAAGGAACCGGGGCCAAAGGAGGAAGTTCCTACCAGACCTGTTCAACCTGTCGTGGCAGCGGACATGTGACCCGCGTTACCAGCACCTTCCTCGGACAGATGCAAACCACATCCCCTTGCCCGCAATGCGGAGGCGAAGGACAGATCATCACGGATAAATGCCAGGACTGTGCAGGAAACGGTATCATTAAAGGGGAAGAAGTGATCAGTATCCGGATCCCTGCCGGTGTTTCAGAAGGCATGCAGCTTTCTGTGAATGGAAAAGGAAATGCTGCAGCGCGCGGTGGAGTCCAGGGCGACTTGTTCGTTCAGATTGAAGAGATTGAACACCCCGACCTGATGAGAGATGGAGATAATCTTCATTATGAACATTATATCACCATCACCGAAGCAGCGCTTGGCACCTCAGCTGAAGTCCCTACCGTAGATGGCAAAGCAAAAATCAAGATCGAGCCGGGAACGCAAAGTGGAAGAGTTCTCCGGTTAAAAGGTAAAGGATTGCCCAATGTGAATCAATGGGAAGGCAAAGGCGACCTGCTGATCACCATCCATGTATGGATCCCCCGTACTCTTTCAAAAGAAGAAAAAACCATTCTCGAAAAACTGGGCGAATCTCCGAATTTTAAGCCTAATCCTTCTTCCCGTGATAAAAATATCTTTTCACGGATGAAAGACATTTTTGAATAATCTACATTCTTTTTCATCAACAGACCTCAACCCTGATGGATCTCTTTATTGCGAAAAATGTCACCAAGACGTTTGCCCAACACAAAGCCTTAGATAAAGTCGATATCAATGTTCCGGAAGGGAGCATTTTTGGGCTACTGGGGCCGAATGGTGCAGGAAAAACCACCTTCATCCGCATCGTGAACCGGATCCTGGCACCCGATGATGGGGAGCTTTTTTTCAGGGGGCATCCACTAACACCTTCCGATATCTTCAACATTGGCTACCTTCCGGAAGAACGCGGACTGTATAAGAAAATGAAAGTCGGGGAACAGGCGCTGTACCTGACCCAGCTGAAGGGACTCAGCCGGCATGATGCCCTGGGAAAACTGCATTACTGGTTCGAAAAATTCGAGATCAACGCCTGGTGGAACCGGAAAGTGGAAGAACTTTCAAAGGGGATGCAGCAAAAAGTTCAGTTCATCATCACCATCATCCATGAACCTAAAATGCTGATCTTCGATGAACCCTTCAGTGGTTTCGACCCCATCAATGTGAACCTGTTGAAGGAAGAGATCCTTGAACTTAGAAAAAAGGGATCCACCATCATCTTTTCGACACACAACATGGCATCCGTAGAAGAACTCTGCGACAATATCGCGCTCATCAACAATGCGCGTAAAATCCTTGATGGAAAGGTATGGGAGATCAAGAAAACCTACAAAACAAATACATTCGAGGTCCGTTTCACGAAGTTTGATGGCGATACCCGCAGTTTCCTTTCTCCCTCATTTGAAGTCCTTGAGCAAACCACCGAAAATGAACATTTCAAAGTAAAGATCCGCATCCCTGCGGATGCAAATCCCAATGACCTGATCCGGCAGATGCTGCCCCATGTGATGATCCAGTCGGTCAACGAGATCATCCCCAGCATGAACGATATCTTTATCCGGACCGTCACCAGCCAACATCCTGATCCTTCCACTTCTTCAAGCGAAAAGATATGAACAAGATCTTACTGATCATCCGGAGAGAATATATGACCCGCGTAAAAAAAAGGTCCTTTATTGTCATGACCATTCTCGGCCCTTTATTAATGGCAGCCATTGTGATCGTTCCAGTTTATATTGCCACGATGTCGAATGAGCTGAAAACCCTTTCGGTGATCGATGAAACAGGATTCTTTTTTGGGAAATTCAAGGATTCTGAAAGCATCAGGTTCCATTACCTTGTCAGCGATATCGGGTCCGCCAAGGCCTCGTTTACCAAAAGCGGGGATTATGCATTGTTGTATATCCCGAAAACAGAATTAACGCTTCCCACCAGCGCTGTTCTCTATTCAAAAAGCCAGGTTAATATGAATGTAAAGAGTTACATTAAAAATGTAATGGGAAAGCGGGTGGAGGAGTTGAAACTTGAAGCCAAGATCAAAGACCTGAAATTGTCAGATGATGCCAAACTTACAACAGACGATATCCTTCGTTCCATTAAGGCCAGTGTGGATATCAGCACTATAAAAATCGGGGCCGAAGGGAAAGAGGAAAAAAGCTACCCGGAAGTCAGTATGATACTTGGCATGTTCAGCGGAATCCTGATCTACTTCTTTATTTTCTTATTCGGCTCCCAGGTCATGCGTGGGGTGATCGAAGAAAAAACAAACCGTATCATCGAAGTCATTATCTCTTCCGTTAAGCCTTTCCAACTGATGATGGGAAAAATCACCGGTATCGGCCTGGTCGGACTTACACAGTTCCTGTTATGGGTCATACTTACCGGTACCATTGTGACGATTGGAATATCCTCATTTTCATCGAAAATAAAACCCGGCGCTGCTACTGAACAACTGATGCAATCTCAGGCAAAAGGCATGACAGCAATGCAACTGCCCAATGCGGCGGATTCGACAAAAGTCACTGGGGAACAGTCAAATGAAGTGATCAATGCCATCGAATCCATCGATTTCCCCGTTATGATTGGGATGTTCCTCTTCTTCTTTCTCTTTGGGTACCTTCTTTATGCCGCTCTTTTTGCGGCAGTAGGTTCGGCGGTCGATAGTGAGGCGGATACGCAGCAATTCATGCTGCCACTAACGGTGCCCCTCATTTTATCCATCGTTATGGCCCAGTATGTGATCCAGGAGCCCCAGGGTCCGGTTGCGTTTTGGTTCTCCATCATCCCGCTTACCTCGCCGGTGATCATGATGATCCGAATCCCATTCGGCGTACCCTATCCACAGATCATCCTCTCCATGACGCTACTGGTTGGCGGATTTCTTGGTGCAACCTGGCTGGCAGCAAAGATCTATCGCACAGGAATCCTGATGTACGGGAAAAAGGTCAGTTATAAGGAATTGTGGAAATGGCTGAAATACAAGAGTTAAAATGCAGGAATTTAGAATGCAGGAATGCAGGAATTCAGAATGTAAGTTTTTCGCTGTAATTATTCTGCGAGAATCTGCGAGAAATAGTTGTACGAATGTTATTTAACCGCAAAGAACGCAGAGGTTTATGCAAAGTCCGCAAAAAATAAATTATCAATTACTTCCTGCATTCTAAATTCCTGCATTCATCTTTTACTATAGATTTTACTCCACTCATACTTCTTTCTGGTCTTCCAGTCTCCTTTATGATAGACATAGCTTGCAATCAGCGGAAGAACGGAAGTAGCTTCAGCATAGACCATTTTTTCGTAAACCGTATCCACCTTCCCCCAGGAAGAGGCTTCTTTCAGTGTGGAACTTGAGCAGGCGCCATCACGTGAGTCTGCAACGGTAATCTGAACTGCATATTTATGCATCGGAACTTCTTTTCCGAGCACTTCAGCACAGATCACCGTATCCTGGACAAAATTCTTGGGCACTCCCCCTCCGATCATAAACAGTCCGGATGTTTTTGCTTTCATTTTGACCAGTGTGAGTTCAAGAAAATCCTTCACGGAATCGATGGAAACATGTTTATCCGGATGAGTCCACTGGTGCTTCACAAGGCCAAATCCGGCACTGCTGTCACTGAAAGCCGGGCAGAAGATAGGAACATTGTGCTCGTAACAGGCCTGCACGAGTGAATCTTTCTTCTTGGAATTCTTTTTCAGGTATTTCCCCATCTCCCAGATAAACTCCCGGGAAGAATAAGGCCTTGGCTCAAGCGAATCGGCGATCTTTGCAACCGTCATGTCGCAGGCCTGCAGTTCTTTTTCATCGATGTATGTGTCATAAATCCGGTCGATATAAAGATTCCTCAGAAGCTTATCATCCACATTGTACGAACCCTGGTAATGCATATATCCCAGCGCTTCAAAGAAATCCATATCGACGATTGATGCTCCGGTGGCAATAATGGCATCCACCATGTTGTTCTTTACCATGTCGACATAAACCTGCATGCAACCGCCTGCACTCGTGCTCCCTGCAATGGTTAGGAAGATCGTGCACCCCTTGTCTTTGATCATCCGGTTAAGGATATCTGCAGCAGCAGCCGTGTCGCGTGAGGTAAACGACATCTCCCGCATGGCGTCAATGATGGGAACAGCATTGATCTTCTTAATATCAAAATGTTTTACCGGGTTTTTTAAGAAGTCTTTTTTCTTCATACTTATTCTTATTAATGCAGGAATTTAGAATGCAGGAATTCAAAATTCAGAATGTAATTAATATTGAACTTGAGTTAAAAATTATGTAAAAATAACAAATCTCAATTAATTACGGGTATTTCATATGAATTATAACAAATAACATACTCTATCTCAATTATTTATAAAATTAATTTCCGCATTCCCGCATTCTGAATTCCTGCATTCCTACTTTTCTACATTCCTGAATTCTGAATTCTGAATTCCTGCATTGGTACGTTAGTACCCTAAGATCTTAAGCATTGATTTGTAGCTCTGCTCCTTAGAGAAAAGCTTGAATGATATTTCTTCATTTTCATCCAGGTCGATCAAAACATGTTTCGGGGCAGGAATTAAACAGTGCTGGATCCCTCCATAACCACCGATCGCTTCCTGATATGCGCCGGTGTGGAAGAGGCCTATGTACTGCTGTTCTTTTTCATTGAATTTTGGCAGGTAGACTGCATTCGTGTGTCCTTCGGCATTGTAATAATCTTCACTGTCGCAGGTCAGTCCGCCCAAGAACACGCGTTCATATTCCACGTCCCAGTTATTTACTGCCAGTAAGATAAATTTCTGGTTGATCGCCCAGGTATCGGGCAGAGTGTTCATGAAGGAGCTATCGATCATATTCCAGACTTCCCTGTCGTTCTGTCTTTTCTGGTCGATAATGGAAAACAGCACTGCTCCGCTCTCCCCAACGGTGAACTGTCCGAACTCCGTGAAGACATCCGGTTCTGGTACTTCATTGCGTTCGCATATGCTTTTTATCTGTGCAATGATCTCCTCGGCCATGTATTCATAATCGTACGAGAAATCGAGGGAATTCTTGATGGGTAATCCCCCGCCGATATTCAATGCGGTCAGTTCAGGGCAAATCTTCTTCAGATCGCAGTATACACTGACGCTCTTGTGCAACTCGTTCCAGTAGTAAGCAGTATCCTTGATCCCTGTATTCAGGAAAAAATGCAGCATCTTAAGTTCAAATTTTGAATTATCCTTGATCTTGTCAATATAATAAGGAAGAATATCATTGTACCGGATCCCAAGGCGGGAAGTATAAAAATCAAATTTGGGTTCTTCTTCCGATGCAATCCGGATCCCGATCTTCATTTTATTGGTTCCGATCTGGTTCTCATATTTATCCAGTTCAAAAAGGTTATCCAAAACAGGGATTGTATTTGAGAATCCATGGTTGATCAGGTTCCCAATGTATTCGATGTACATCGGTCGTTTGAATCCATTGCAGATGATATATTGTTCCTTATTGAATAAGCCGCGGGCGATCAGGTCCTCGATGATCGGGATATCAAAGGCAGAAGAAGTTTCAATGTTAATCTCATTTTTAAGCGCCTCTTCCAGGACAAAACTGAAATGAGAGCTTTTTGTGCAATAACAATAATGGTAGTCACCCTGGTAATCAACCTTTGCCATTGCCACGTTGAACAATCTCTTCGCCCTTTGTATCTGTGAAGAGATCTTCGGCAGGTAACTTATTCTTAATGGAGTACCATATTGTTTTATAATATCTATCAGGGAAACTTTATGAAAATAAAGTTCATTATCAATGACTTCAAATTCCTCCTGGGGAAAATCGAAGGTTTGTTCGATCAGATCAATATATTTATTTTTCATGATACTTTTATTAAATGTAAGTTACCCGGATTACATTTTTTTACTTAAAGTAAGTCACCTGGATTTATCCGGGAGGGCAAAAGTATGACAATATTCCATAAAATTTGATCTTCCGGATCAAAAATCATCGAATATTTTTTCTGTTTTTGGATGGAATTAACACAAAAACAATGTCTTTTCAGGAGGTTCAAAATAAAATTAGGCTATTACCAGGAACCGCTGCATTGATTGTGAATGCTTCGCCAGAGTATCTGGAATTGATGTCGGCGATTAAATTTGACATCCAACCAGCCAAAATAAAACAAGGCAAATATGATTTTGTCCAGGTATTTGGATCAGAAAGATCCATGCCAGAGCAACTGGTTGGCAAGTATGTAGGATCGGGTAAGTACGATTGTTTGTTCTGGATCTGCTATCCCAAAGGAGTCAGAAACGACAGGCTTCCATTCCCAAGGAAAGAAACTGCTGAAACAGCTCTACCGGGAGTTACAGAGGATGTAAATTATTCCACTGCTTTCCGGAATTAGTTTTTAATTTTGGGGATGAAAATGTTCAGTACGAAAAACCCTTCAGTGAATTTTTCATGCTATAACCTTAACGCATCCTTATGAACACCACCCGGATATCTTCATCTGTTTATTACCCCCTGCTCTTCCTGCTCATCCTTTTCTCATTCTACAATTTCGCTGAGATTTACTTCCCGTTGTTGAATTCAAATATGGCGATTACCATTCTCATGGCACAGAACCTCAATCTCCCGGGCGACCTATATTTCTGGGGGCAAGACAGGGGCGGAAGCCTGATCCCTTTGTTGGCAAATATTCTCGTCGAAGCTTATAAGTTCCCGTCTGTGCTGGCTGTTTCCCTGATTCATTACCTCATCATGATTGCCGGCTTCTTTGCGATGGCTTCCTTTTTCCGGAACCGGAACCTCAAGCTTATTCTCGCACTCATCTGGTTCTTCCCGTCATGGCATTTCCTTGATCAGGTATTCACGCTGTTCGGAATTCAGATGTGCCTGGTGGCTATTGCACTCTACTTTCTTAAGATCATGCAGGTGGCCATGAACCGTTACCTGCAGTTGGTCTGGCTTTCGCTTGCTTGTTTTTCTTTCATTATTTCCATCTGGGTATCCGACCTGGCCATAGTGTCGCTATTTATTGTTGCAATGATCGTGCTTTGGAAATACCTGCCGATGTTAAGAAAAAAAAGATATCTCTTCTTCTTCAAAGACAGAAACACTTTGTTACAGGCAGTACTGGTGGCAACCTGGTTCATTCTTGGAACTGCATTTATCCTCTATGCGAAACATAAGGCAACACGGACCGAGGGATATCATACCCATCACCTGAATCACCCGGGTGAAATTTTTACCGCGTTAAGAATCATTTTTTATTCGATCTGGCGCGTATTTATTTTTGCCTCGGAGAACTTCATGGAAAGCATTTACGCATGGGCCATTGTTGCCGGCATTCCACTGGTTATTTCACTTTCAAATACCCGAAGCCATTTCCTGAAGTTCTGTTCATCACACAAATGGCTGATCTTTTTCACCCTGAACGGGATAGTAATATTTTTTCTCCTTGTTCTGTCACATTGGGTATACCTGAATGGAACCAACCGGAAGTATTTTACGCTGGTGTACATCTCGCTCTGGATTGCAATGTTGCTCTATGTTGAAGCGACCGGATCCCACAACCGGCAATTACGGTTGATCATTCTTCTCATTGTTGTGCTAATCGGGTCCATCAGTTCTTTCAATAGATTCTTTTTCCCGGAACGTTTACCTTCCCGGCTTTCGGCGATGGCCGATTTCAAAAAACTGGGTGATTTCGGCCTGATCTCTGATTATTGGGATGCCTATTTAATCGCAAGTGTGGATCCAAAGCATATCGTGGCAACTCCTCACGACAAAGAAAATGTAAGGAATCACAATCTCCCGGAATTGGTTTTTAAAATGCCGAAGCTTTACCTGGCCAGGGACGGATGGATGGATTCCTTCCCCGATACCATCACACAGTTTGGTCACATCCTTTCCCGCAAGGGATCGGAGTTCAAGGTTGCGACAATTGCTCTATGTCAATATGAACGGGTTTATTATAAGAGAACGTTCATTTGTGAGGAGATGCAGCACCAGGGAACGGTCAACGCAGACCCTTTGACAGGATCAGGAAAATCGGTCGTTATCGGCAAAGACTTTGACCGGAAGAAACATTTCATTTATGGTCCCTTCCTCTCCCTGCAACACGGGACTATTCTCGTTCAGTACAGCCTGAAATCGGAACCCGACCTGAACACACGGAACATTGCCGTTCTCGAAATCTCTGTTGAATATGGCAAGAAAGTCATCGCAACCCAGGCGATCCGCTCCTGTGACTTCCAGCGCCGTGATGCTTACCAGCTTTTTGATCTGAAAACAACACTTGACAAAGATTACAAAGGTGTGGAATTCAGGATCATGTATCTTGGAGGGCCGGATATCTATTTTGACAGGGTTGAGTTGACGGGAATGTAAAACCAGTTGGCGAGTTGGCGAGCTTGTGAGTTGGCGAGTTAAAAAATAGCGAAGTAGAGAAAATCTCATCATGCATTATGCCTTATGCATCACGACACAATCAATTATCAATTTCATTCTTATATTCTCATATTCCAAATTCTTTTCAAGGAAAAGATTAATTCTTAAAATTAGGTTATTGATATATTCAATATCTTTAAGTAGGTTTCTGAATTGCAATTCTAAATTCAAAAATTGAATTTCGGAAGTTGCATTCATGAAACATTATTCATTTAAATTATCCTT
>JADGPR010000059.1 GCA_017882335.1 Bacteroidales bacterium
CAAATGCGGAATGGAGGTATCCTTATCAGCGGTCATATTGGAAATTGGGAAGTGGGAGGGAAAGCACTGGACTTTCTCGACAAAAAAGTCAATTTGGTTATTTTAGATGGTGAAGGACCAGCTATTAAGAATTATATATCCGATATTCTGACTGACCGGAACGTTCACTTTATCAAAATTGGCAATGACTTTTCACATTTGTTTGAAATAAAACAAGCGTTGGCGAATAAAGAATTAGTAGCGTTTCTCGGTGACCGGTTTATAGATGGAAATCAAACAGTTAAAATTAATTTTTTGGGTGAACCGGCACTTTTCGCATTAGGCCCCTGGCATATGGCATCCTATTTCAAAGTGCCCGTTTCTTATGTGTTTGCTGTTAAGGAATCACGCAAACAATATCGGTTCTATGCCACTCCCATAAAGATCATACCATCTGCTAAAAACCCAAAGGAACGATCAGAATTAGTTGAGGATTCTATAAAAGAGTTTGTTTCTGAATTTGAAAGAATAACACGGAAATATCCCCTGCAATGGCATAATTATTTTAATTTTTGGAAATAACCGGAAAATAATTGTGAACTGGTGAATTGGTAAACTAGTGAGTTTATTTTAATTATGAATTAGGAGTTTGAATCTTGAATTACGAGTACCCTTCAAGTCCAATAAATTACAAGGAATGATAAATCAACTCAAATTCAAGATTCATAATTCACCCTCATAATTCATAATTTAATTTACTCTGTACCTTGTCACTCTGTAACTCTCTTTAACCGCAAAGGGCGCAAAGTTTTATGCAAAGTTCGCAAAGAAAAATTATCAATTATCCATTGTCAATTATCCATTGTCAATTATCAATTCATCCAGCATCCAGCATCACTCAGAAACAAGGATCAAGGAGTGATTAACGTTGTAGTACTGATTATAGATAAGAATATTCCTGACCGGTTCACGGTGAGTGTTGTTGATGCGAATGATCTCGGGAACGGTTTGTCGTTGAAGGATGTTTGCAGCCAGCCAAAGAGCAAAGCCTGAGGCCGTATGGTATTCGCCGCAGAGATGCTTGTAATAGGAGAGGGGAGTACCCGGGAAAATGGATTGGGCGAAATCATAATAAATGTGATCGTGCCGGTTGTCGCCGTTAATTCCCAGCATCACCAGGTCAATATCTGAAATGCTGAGCCCGGAAGCAGAAAGCATGCTGTTTACCCGCTGTCTGACTTCATCCGGATGGGCCGGTTTATAAATGGTTTTTACATCCCGGATGCTTGCATAGGTCTTATCGGTTTTTCCGGCCGAGAGTAAGAAATAAGCGGCACCTTCACCTGCCAGTGAACCCGGGGAATTCCATTGCAGCATTTCCAGGTTTTTGACAGGTTCATTTTTCCAGTGTTCCGGCCGCCGGGTAATGTCAAGATGGTTGAGGGTCATCTCATCGATTCCGCCTGCCAGCACATTTTTGGCTGTTCCTTCTGCAATCTGCAGCAAAGCATCCTGGAGACTGCTTTCAAACGAAAATGTACGGTGAACGTAGGTGGAATTGTAGTTATGACATTTCAGCTGGATAGCGATCTGGGAACTGATAGTATTGTAGGTCGATTGCATGAAGGGCGTGGGATTCACAAAAGGCTGGTCGAGATGGAACGTGTCCAGGATTTTCTCCGTAACATCCACACTGCCCAGTCCTGTTCCGGTAATAATGGCATCCGGCATAGTGCATCCGGATTCATTCAGGCACATTTTTGCCGACGCAATGCCCATCTTGATCCACCTGCTCATTCGCCGCGACTGGATCGGATCAATATAAGGCTTATAACTCGGAGGTTCGATACATTTCAGGTAATCGGCATCATATTCCATGATCTCCGCAAGGAAATCCGTCGTTTCCACAGTTTTCTGTGGAGAGATTAACCCGATACCGTTGATGAAAGCCGACATTAGCTTTTTTACTTAGATGCTTAGCGGTTTTAAAGACGAAGACATTAAAATCGTTCTCGCAGATTTTCGCAGATTAAACGCTGATTCTCGCAGAAGACCGTATGACTGTTCATATTAAATTCTTTTATTTGACAAATATACTAATCTCATCTGCGAAAACCTACCTGCCGGTAGGCAGGTTTGCGACAAATTTGCGGAAATCTGCGAGAAATATTTTTTCACCGCAAAGATGCAAAGACGCTAAGCCTGCAAATAAAACAACAAATCGTAAATCGTCAATCAATAAATTCATTCGCCTGCCTGCCGGCAGGCAGGTAATTCGTAAATCGTAATTCGTAATTTATTTCTCATTGTTCAACTTTTGAGAATATGAGACTAGTATCGTTTCCGCCAAACCCGAAAGAATTCGTCATCACATTATTGACCTTTTTGCCTTTCAGAAGTTTTTGAACAGGGGTGAAGTGAAGGTCTTTCATCGGTTCTGAGAAATTCAGGTTCGGCCAGATCACCTGTTCAAGCAGGCAAAGGATGGCGATAATGGCTTCCGTTGATCCGGCAGCGCTCGTAGTATGCCCTGTGTAGGGTTTTGTAGAACTGATCGGTGGAACTTCCGTTCCAAAGAGTTTCTCGATGGCCCTTCCTTCTGAAATATCATTGTTGTCGGTACCGGTTCCATGGGCATTGATGTAATCGATATCTGCAACATTCAAACCGCTCATCTCAAGCGCTTTCTTCATGGCAAGGTAAGCTCCGATCCCATCCGGTGAAGAAGCCGTCTGATGAAACGCCTCACAGGAATTACCCCAGCCGGTAAGCTCACATATCACCGGTTTCCCGGATTGTTTTACCGATTCTTCAGATTCCAGAACGATGTATGCGGCACCTTCCCCGAGATTGATCCCGTTTCTCTTTTCATCAAAAGGTTTGCAGGGCTCTTTATCCAGGATCTTCAATGCATTGAATCCGTTAAGATGGAATTTGGTAAGCGATTCAGTCCCTCCTGCAACGACACGATCAAGATCGCCGTTCCGGATCATCCTTGCTCCGAGTAGGATGGCGTTGGCAGAAGAGGAACAGGCGGTGCTGATGGTGGTCAGGTAATCTTTTATTTCAAGGATATCTGCAATTTTCTCTGTACTGTCGGCACAATCGTAGGAGTCGATATAGATGTTCCGGCTGTCGTTGGTAAGAAAATCTTCATAATACAATTCACAGCGATCCATTCCGCCTACCGTTGTTCCTGAAATAAGGCCTGTTCGCAGGCCCGGGAAATCCCCGATCTTCGCATCCCGGTAAGCTTCTTTTGCGGCTATGATTCCCAGTAAGGCATTACGTGAATATCCTTCGGTAACAGGAATCCCGGCAAGTTGAAAGCATTCTTCAAGCGAGCATTTCACCTCCGAAACAGGGATCTCACCCGGAAGGTTGGTATCCAGAAATTGGATCTTGCCAATCCCTGTCCGTAAATGAAAAAGGGAATCTTTCGTTTCTGCGAGATTATTGCCGATGCCGGTGATGATACCTAATCCGGTAACAAAGATCCGCCGTGGCATTCATCAGACTTTTTTGTGCTCCGTGATGTATTCGGCCATCGTCCGGATGGAGAAAAATATTTTTTTTCCGTCTTTTGGATCTTCGATCTTTATCCCGTAATTCTTTTCCAGGAGAACGATCAGTTCAAGCGCATCAATGGAATCAAGTCCAAGGCCTTCACCAAACAAAGGGGCATCGGGATCGATATCCTCTGCCGAAATATCTTCAAGATTCAGTTGTTGTATAACTTCTTTCTTCAGTTTCTCAATCAGCTCGTCCATAGTGTTTATTACTTTTTTTGATAGATTTGTTGTAGACTTTCGATAGTAAAAGGTGAATATCCGCCCAATGGGTAATATTCTTTTATTGTTTTTTCTTTTTCGACAAGGAAAAGCACTGATTCAAAACTTTCACCCAGCACTTCCACCCATCCGCAAAGACAAGCCTGAGCATGATCTTTGTCTAGTAATAATTTTACCGATTCGATGACCTTTCCCGGATCAAACTGATCTGAAACAAGAAACGCATTTTCACCTTTAATTTTATGTCTGATGCAGATCTCTCCGATCAGGATATTGGGCAAGGTATATACAAAAACAGAAGGGCTTGGAAAGTAGTTGGATTTGTCTTTGATCGTTTCGTTATAGGCCAGGTCTGTATCCAGACTTGAACTTGAGTTCATGATCACGATTCCAATCTCTTCTTTTCTGTAACGGTCAAGGAACGCAGTGTCTTTCAAAAGCATCTCTGCACCCAGGAAGCCCAGTTTGCTTAAGTTATCCATCTTGTAAAACTTCGGATAACTGATTGCTTCCTTTTTATAGAGGGCTTTAATAAAGGTTGCAAAATTAACAAAAATTTCGTTATTAAGCTCAACTTTCTCATTCCGGATCACAGTATGCTTACGGATGATATTACTATGAGTTATAAAGAGGGTTTCATTCATTTTTCCTGCAATAGATCACATTTTACGGTAAACGATGGCTGCATTGCACCCTCCGAATCCTGAAGCGATTTTAAGACAATTCTGAACCGGGGTATGAATATTTTCCCGGATCACATTCAACGGAACAGACACTCCGATTTCATTAAATCCAGCCGACCGGAACAACAGGTTGTCAGCCATTGAGCGGATGGTGGCGATAGATTCAATCACACCGGCTGCGCCCAGCGTGTGGCCCCAGTAACCTTTGAAGCTGTTCACTGGAGTATGCTGTAAACCAGCAATTTCGAGAGATTTTGATTCCATTTCATCGTTGAAAAGGGTAGCTGTCCCATGGGCAGAAACAAAACTGATTTCACCGGGATTGATCCCGGCTTCTTTTAAAGCATTCCCGATGGCCATGGCCAGCTCCTCACCCGTACGCGAAGGTCCTGAAATGTGGTTGGCATCATTGGTGACGGCAGAACCTGAAACCATTACTGCTGTTGATTTTTTATGTTCGGATGAAAGAACCAGCGTACCGCAGCCTTCCCCGAGTGAGAGTCCGTTACGGGCAATATCAAAGGGCATGCACGGTTCCGGGCTGAGCGCCTGGAAAGAGAGAAATCCGGAGATGACAAATTCTGAAAGAAGGTCTCCTCCGGCCACCACCACATGGTCATACAGTCCGGCATCAATCATCCTTGCTGCTGTGCTCAACGCAAGAACGCCGGAAATACAGGCATTTGAGATCACCACCGGCCGGTTGATAAACCCGAAAAATGAACCGATCACATCAGCCATCTTCCAAAGGTAGATATGTCCGGGATCCGGGAAGTTTTTCTTTCCTTCTTCGAGCAGGTCGATATTTCCTTTGGTACTGGAAATAATAAGGAGGGAGTTGGATCCGTAAAGGGCAGGCTCTGTTTCTTTTACGGCATCATGGATCGAAACAATGAACATCTTCTCCAAACGGGTAAAATGTTCTTCATGCATCTCCGGGTGACGCATAACCAGGATCTCCCTGAATTTCCCGGTTAACAGATCCGTATTGACCAGTGAAAGTGGCAATGGGGTTGGTGTCAGAGAACGGTCATCGTACTTCTGAAACCCGATGATACCGGATTCCACTTTATGGATCACTTCCGGCGTGGTAAACCCAAGTGAAGTGATAATATTATCTCCTGCTATGTAAACCGGCCTCATCATCTTCTCCTTACAAAATCCCCCATTTTTTCTTCCAGCCAATAAAGAATTCCGGTGCAGTGAGCAGCAACTCTTTTTCAGGCGTCAGGAATACCTGCAGGGAACTTCCTGTGGCCATAAGTTCAAGATCGGATTTCCTGAACAGCGAATATTCAAACTGGATCTTTGCTGCTTCCGAATTGATGAATCGTGTTTCTATGATGGCGCTATCTCCGTAAACCAGCGGTCTTTTAAAATCACAGGACACCTTCACGATGGGTATCATGACGTTGTGCCTGTGAACATCCAGATAGCCGAGGTCATATTTCGAACCGAAGGATTCCCGACCGTCTTCAAAGTATTTAATGTAGTTTCCATGCCAGACAATGGCCATGGAATCGACTTCTCCAAACCGCACAGTGATCTCTTTTCTGTCGATGAGTTCCATATTATATGTTGAGGGGACTTTTAATTTTCCGGTAGATGTATGTGATCAATACGGATCCGAGGAAGAAGGCCACCAGTTTTAATGCCGGAATCATGATCGTGATCAACCCTCCCTGCCGCAGGAAGATGTTGTAGAAACCGGTCATTCCCCAGTTCAGCGGGCTGATCATTGCCACATGACGCATCACGTTTGGCATAAGGTATACCGGTACCCAGACCCCGCCGATCGCGGCAAGGATGATGATCGAAACCGCTCCGAAAGCAGCCGCTTGCTGATGGGTGTTGGCGATGGTTCCAACCAGCAAGCCGTAACCGAGTGCTGCAAGTGCCGTTGCAATGGTCATAAGGGTTAACGCTATAATATGATTTCCGATCACAAGCATAGGAATGTGGAAAAGGGGGAGTATGAAGATCCCTGAGAAGATCATCAGGAAGGATTGCACCAGGCAGACGAAAAAATAGACGGTAACCTTGGCCAGGAGCAAATGGATGTAAGAAACAGGCATCGACATCAACCGGGCCAGGCTGCCTTCTTCCCTTTCCTTGATCATACTTCCTGTAAGCGGGATAATGATGAAGAACATGGCAAAGATTGCCCAGGCGGGAACATTGTGCTGCACCGTCGTGGGGATCTCTTCCCGTTCCACGTAATTCGGAAAAACTTCCTTGAATTGGAGGGATTCTTTGTATTCGATATCTGCAGGTTTATAAGCAGGGAATTGCTTAGACATCTCAATGTTAAACGACCGGAAGATCATCCCTGTTTCACTCCGGTAATTGAATTCCTTGATAGAGCTGACAACGGCATTTTTAAAGGCTTTCCGGATTGTGGGATCAAAGTACAGGGTGACCGTATCCGCCCCTTTTGGCACTATATTGTTCAGGAGATTGGGGTTGAACATTCCGAAACCGGACAGTGTTTTTGCAACAGCAACCCGTACATTGGCACGCATCGATTTTGTCACGCCCTTTGGAACCACGATGGCAATCAGGAAATCACCTTTTTTCACCGCTGCCCTGGCCGATTCTGCCGTTACCTTAGCATGATTAACGGAATCGATCACATCAAAAAAACCAGAGGAACGAAGGCCTTTTTCCATGTTGATTCCAAGGCTATCCCCGTCATTGTTGACAAACAGCATTTCCACCTTAGGTTCCTGTGCAATCGCATTCCATGTGACTTCCTGCAAAAGTGAAAAAATAATGATCAGGATCATCGGCATTATGAATAGAATAATAATTCCTGCTTTATCCCTTAACAACAAAAGGTACTCTTTCTTTACAGCTGAGATAAATTTGAACATTTTATTCTGGTTTCTAGATGCTGGATGCTGGATGCTGGATATCAATACTTTTATTACTCTTCACTCTTCACTACTCTAATCCCGTAAGCCTTTTCCCGTTAAATACAGGTAAAGGTTCTCAAGATTCTTAAATTCCGGATGATCGGCGACCAGTTCCTTCGGGTTGCCGGTTGAAACAATAGTCCCGCGGTCCATGATGGAAACGCGTGAACAGAGGTTTTCAGCTTCCTCCATATAATGCGAGGTATAGATGATCGTGGTTCCTTTTTGGTTGATTTCTTGAAGGAATTCAAGGATAACGACCTTTGATTGAACATCAATCCCCGCAGTAGGTTCATCGAGGAAAAGGATCTTTGGGTCATGAAGCAACCCGGCGATCAGGTTAACCCTGCGTTTCATCCCTCCGGAAAAAGAAGAGATTTTTTTCTTTGCAAACCGTTCAAGTCCGAAAACGTTCATGCGATCCATGATCAGGTCTTTCAGGTATTTTCCTTTCAACCCGTACATGTTCCCGAAAAAAACCAGGTTTTCCAGGGCCGTAAGGGTAGGGTAGAGGGCGACATCCTGTGGAACTACCCCGATCACCTGCTTGATCTGGTCGAGTTCGTTGTGGAGGTTAAATCCGTCGATCATGATTTCCCCTCCGGTCGGAGCAAATAATCCGCACAGGATGGAGATGGTGGTGGTCTTCCCGGCTCCGTTTGGTCCGAGAAGCCCAAAGATCTCAAGCGGGTAAATGTCCAGCGTGATATCTTTTAAAGCAGGTTCATCAGAGCCTTTGTATCGCTTGCTGAGGTTTTTTATTTCAATGATGGGACGTTCAGCCATTCAGATCTTTATTTTATCCAGTTTTACGTAGACTTCCTTTTCCATATCTGCAATTTCATGAAGCATGTCACTAAGTTTTCCGTAATCTTCCTCCGGTTTCGAACGGTTCTTGCAGTTACGCGCACTCAGGTAGGTAAATTCCCTCCAGCGATTGGCAGCATTACCCATCAGGTTGGAAGCAGCCATCAAATCCGGGTTGCTGAATTTTTCGCCTGTTTCTTTGAGAAAGGCTCCATAGATGTAACGGAAACCTGCTCCGCCTGTTCCAAAGTCCTCCGACATCCTGATGATCTGCCCAAGGTAAAAGGAGGCTGTTTCATTTCCATGCTTCTTCGGCCACTTTTTCAGGTCTTTTGCAAGCCAGTGGATTCCCTTCACACCATTCAGCGGGAAAGGTACTTTGAGCATTTCATACACCGTTTTCTTAATTGCTTTTTCTACCGCCGATTTGATATCCAGATCCTTGTTAATGCTATTGATCCAGTACATCTTCCCCTTGGGGGCGAATACACCTTTTGCATAGCGAACCCTTTGCAGGTCTTCCGAAGATATCTTCTGGGGAAGTT
This sequence comes from Bacteroidales bacterium, assembly GCA_017882335.1. GTDB lineage: Bacteria > Bacteroidota > Bacteroidia > Bacteroidales > FEN-979 > FEN-979. The sequence continues at coordinate 8,721 of JADGPR010000059.1, forward strand.
CCATCACCGTATCGCTGACCCAATAATCGTTTCCTTCTTTCCCGTAAGCCACGAGGTTGTGCATATTGTAATGCATCCGGTATTCGGGCGGAAAAAAAGTAAGGTTAAAAACACCCACCTGCATTCCTGTGGGAATTCCTTTTTCAAGATTCCTGTCCAAAGCAGCCATCGACTCTTTCTGATCTTTGAATTTCTTGATTACAGTGGAATCCACACCGAGGTACTTCATCGAACGGTGAAATACCACATTGGGAAAGTTCCGGAATGTCATCATCGGCGCATATTGAAGCTTCAGGAAGGGAAGGTAAGAGAAAAACAAACCGTTCCCGATCCCAAATGCCATGGGTTCCGACATTTCGACACCGTAAAAGTTAAAAAGGTTGGAAGTAGCTCCGCTCTCGCAATGACCAGCCTGGCGGTGCTTATAATCGATAATGATTTTATCTTTTTCCATAGGATGAGAGATTTAGTTAATCTACGTTTTTAAGTTGATCAATAGTAATGTTGAATGCTTCGGCATATTTTTTCAAGGTCTTCTCGCCAAGACGGTTGAATACCTTTGGTTTAAGATGGCGTTTAATCCTCCAAACAATAATACCGGCATGCATTGAAAGATCCATTGCCGTTACCAGTGTCTTTTCCATGTAATATAATATCGGGCTGGCCTCGCCGGCTTTTACCTTCTGCCTGGCCGCTTCAATCCGGTCATTAAAATGATCCCAGGCCTGCTGGAGTGTGACCCTGTCCGGTTCACCGTGATACCCTACCCTCTTTTCAAATTTACCATCTTTATCGTAGGAATAGAACAGTTCCCTGAACTGTCCGTAGGCTTGGTTCTTATAAACCGGGTTGGATTCATTTTCCATTGGAAACGATTTTAAATTAAACTTGTATGATTTATAAAATGCGAATTTAACAAAATTCGTTATACCAGTTTGGTCATCTATACATATATATAAGCTCTTATTCGTGTCAGATTTCTTCTGTCAGTGGAACATTGTCTTCATTCATCTATTTGTTTTTAATCAGAAATATTTTCAATTCACATTCTGCAATGCAACGTTCCCCCATGTATGTTTTTCCTTGCACCACCGTTGCATCAAAAACTTCATGTTCCACCGTAACCTCTGTTCTGATTTCACAGCCCACTTTGGGTAATTCATAAATATGCAGGTTTCTCAGTCCGCCGATGAACCCTACCGGGGGCTCTTTCCCCGCCTTCTTCGAAACGTATCCCACACCGGCTGCCGCAGTCTGCGCCATATTTTCAATCAACCCGGGTTCCCTGAAAAACCCCTCGCTGCAAAACAGATTATCATCTTTAATAAACAGGGAAGTCACGGTTTTCGTACCGGTTACCTCCAGCAGCTTACCGATCATCACAACCGGCGGTTTTTGCGGGATATATTGCCCGATCGTTGTTTCTCCTGCTATTATTTTCTCAGATGGTGCCATAACATTCCTTTCCTTTTCCGGTCCCGCATTTTATTCATCACTGTTACCACATCTTCATCGGGGAATACAAACCTTCTCCCCGTTTTATCAGCCCTGTCTTTTAAAGTTTCGTAATTGATCCCTTTAGCCAGGTAATAGGCTGGTTCCAGCAGGTCATCATCCGCCTGGATGACACCTTCCCTGATAGCATACTCCTGCAGACGCGTTCCCGGATAGATCCGCATACCGATGTAAGGAAAAAACACCGTATTATTAAAACGCTTCGAGTTCTCAAATCCCTCGTTGATAGTTTCTTCCGTCTCTCCATAGCCGCCAAGGATCAGGAAATGGGAAAAATAAATATAGAGTTCATTGCAGAGGTCAGAAACATCCACGACTTCCTGTACGGTAAAATGTTTTCCGTAATTTTTCAAGGTAGTATCGGAAAGCGATTCCGTCCCGAATTCAATATGTGTCAATCCTGCGTCAGCGTAGAGCTGCAGTGTTTGTTTATCCAGTCCGTGCGGCGAAAAATAAGCGCCCCATTTGATTTTCAATCCTTTTTTCAGAATCTTTTCTGCCAATTCAATATTGAAAGAATTGCTGATGTTGAATACCGAATCGGTAAAGAAAACGTAATTGATGTCTTTGTTGAAATAAAGATCCGATAAGGTTTCAACGATCTTGTCGGCATTCAGAGTCCTGACCTTTGTCCCTTCAATGAGCGGGTAGGTGCAATAGATACACTTGTGCGGACAACCCCTCTTGGTCTGGATGTTGAGCATTCCGCTTTTTCCCCAGTAAAAATCCAGCAGGTCATTATCAAAGGAAAGATCCAGTTGCCGGAGAAAGTGGTTCCTCGGGTTCATCTGGATTCCGTTGGAATTCCTGTAAACAAGTCCCTGGATGGCTGAGAAATCCTTTTTGCTTTCAAGGCATTGAAGCAGATGGAAAAGGCTTTCTTCCCCTTCGCCGTAGATTCCGAATTCCGGCTGAAAAACCTCAAATAACTCCTGCGGGAAAATGGAAAATGCCGACCCGCCGATGATGATGCGCGTGTTAATGGTATTTTTTACTACCTCCACAATATCCTTGTATCCCTGAAGAAACCAGGTTTTATGAATCGAATCCACATCATCCATGTTCCGGAAGGAGATTCCTGTATAATCCGGTTGATAAGAGAGAAGAAATTCACGGAAGGACTCCAGGGTATGAAAGTTGAAATCGAAAATGTGTATTTCGAAATGAGGTAATCGTGAAGAAAGATAGGAATGTAAGTATGAAAGCCCGATCGGGTAGACCGGGTAAGGAATTGCATATTGGTTTGCAGAGACGAGCAGAAGTTTTCTTTTATTCATTCTTTCTTTACTTCTGATGGAATGATGGTTTTGCCTGTGTCTCCCAGAAGTTATAGTAGTTAAACCATTGGAGCGGATAACGTTTTACGATCTTCTCCAGTGCTGTAACATAGGCCTCCACAGCCTCTTTCAGGATGACTTCCCTTTTTTTCAGGTTCGTTGAAAATTCAACATTGCGTAACGGCGTGGCATAGAAATGATAATGTTTACGGGTCTCTTTCACGGCAAAGACATAGGAGACCGGTACCCCGAAACGGGCTGCAAGGTTCACCGGTCCGGTTGGAAAGAGTGCCGGCTTTCCCAGGAAATTCATGCGAAAGAGCTTGTTCCCTTCAATGAAACGGTCGCCATGCATGGCGATGATCTCGCAGCGTTCGAGCGCTTGCCGGATTTCCTGCAAATGCGAATAATCTTCCTTGATAATAATGAAATTGACCCTTCTGTTCGTGAATACATCTGATAAATAACCCTTGATCTGTTCATGCTCTGCATCAAACAGAATGATGTTGATATTCTTCTCAAGCCGGTTCAGGAGCTGGCCGGCGATCTCCCAGTTCCCGATGTGCCCGCTGATCAGCAAACCGCCTTTATCCATCTGGCGCAGGTACTCTTCCCCCTCAAAATCGAAGGTGAACCGGCTTTGTAACCCGGCTAACAGGGCTATCTTGTCCAGTAATACCTGACCTAAATAATAATAATTCCTGTAGATACTTACCAGCGAACGAAAAACACCATACCCAAGCACGCTGCGGAAATAGTAGTAAATAGAACGAAATGCTTTCCTTGAAGAGAAGATGAAATAGGTAACTACGAACAGGAGAAGGAAATAGCCAAACGAGAGTCCAAGGTGCTTTAATGTCCAGACAAAGATCTTATATCCCAGGACACCTCCTCGTGTTTTGCCTTTCCATGATGACATCAATCATTAATTTGAATGAACTCTTCGGATGACGTAAGTGTAAAAATCATCCAGCTTTTTAATATCCGACATCTCCTCGGCTTTCATCTTAAAACCGAAGTTGTTCTCGATGATTACAAAGAGGTCAACAAAATCAAGGCTGTCTATTCCAAGATCTTTTTTCAGATCGGCAGCAGGGGAAATCTGGGCTTCGTCGATTTCGATTTCTTCAATGAGTAATTGGTTGATTCTCTTTATGATCTCCTCATTTTGCATCATTCAACGCTGTTTGTTCGATGCAAAAGTAACGATTTTATTTCAGAAATTACCCATTAATTTTTCGGACGACCAGCGAGGAGTTAGTGCCCCCGAATCCAAAGGAATTTGAAAGAAATGCCCGGATCTCGCAGGGCGTTGTACGCGTGGCAATGTTCAGACGTGCCGTGATTTCATCGGGATTTTCCAAGTTAATGTTGGGTGCTACAAAATGATGGTTCATCATGAGCGTCGAATAGACGATTTCGCTTGCTCCGCCCATCCACATCTCATGTCCTGTCATGGATTTTGTGCTCGACACCAGTGGGCGTGACTTCCCGAATATCTGATCGATGGCTATTGCTTCATTTTCATCGCCGGTAGGGGTGGATGTAGCATGTGCATTGATGTAATCGATCCCGGAAGCATCCATCCCGGCTTCTTTCAGGGATAACTGCATGGCGGCAACAGGACCGTCAACGTTGGGTAGGGAAATATGTTCCCCGTTCGATGAAAACCCATACCCCGCCACCTCGCCTAAGATCGTTGCGCCTCTTCTGACAGCGGATTCATAACTCTCAAGAATAACCGTTGCAGCTCCACCGCTGGGAACCAGGCCGTCGCGATCGCGGTCGAATGGCCTCGATGCCTTCTGCGGTTCCGATTCACGTATGGAAAATGCGTTCAACGCATCAAAACTCGCAGTCGACTCCGGGTTGATTTCCTGGGCGCCTCCGCAAACAATGACTTCCTGCAATCCCTGGCGTATGAGAAGGGTTCCGATGCCGATCGCATGCGATCCACTTGCACAGGCACCACTGATCGTGAAATTGATCCCCCTGAACTTAAAGATCACCGAGAGGTTCATAGAAACAGTGGAATTCATCGATTGAAAGATGTATCCCGATCCGATCATCATGGTATCTTTCTTCTTTCGAAGGATATCTACCGATTCTACAACAGGAAGGGCGGAACTGTCGTTTCCGTATAAAATGCCGACAGCATTTTTTTCCATGAAAGCGGCATCGATCCCCGCATTCTTCAGCGCTTCAACCGTTGCCAGGTAAGCATATTCTCCCTGTACTGGAAGACCTATGCGCATCCGGCGGTCGAGAATACCCTTGAGCACAGGACGTTCAACCATGCCTGTAAGGGCAGAGCGGAACCCCATTTCCTTACGAACCGGATCGAAAATGATCCCCGACTTCCCTTCGTATAATGAATTTTTAACCTCACCGAGATTCTTCCCGATTACAGAATAAATACCCATTCCGGTAATTACAACACGCTTCATTTGCTAAGAAAGCAATTATGAATTATGAAATATGAAAGTTGAATTATCATTGCCTATTTAATATCACTGATAAACTACCAAACACTAATACCCAACACCCAATACCCAATTTCTTCATAATTCCCGATTTAAATCTCATAATTCATAATCAGGTATAGAGTCCTCCATTAATGTTGATCACCGCTCCGGTTATATAAGAAGATTTGTCGCTTGCCAGGAACCCTACAATCTCGGCAACCTCTTCTGGTTTCCCGAACCGGTTCATCGGGATCATTGCCTTGAGCTGGTTTTCATCCAGGTCTTTGGTCATGTCAGATTGGATGAATCCGGGGGCAACGGCATTGACAGTGACGTTTTTCTTGGCTACCTCCTGAGCAAGCGCTTTTGTTGCGCCGATCACACCTGCCTTGGCAGCGGAATAATTGGCCTGTCCCGGCAATCCTTTTATCCCTGATAAGGATACTACATTGATGATCCTTCCAAATTTGGAGATCAGCATATCTTTTATAAGAAATCGTGTGGTATAAAAGAATCCGTTCAGGTTGGTCTGGAGAACATCGGTCCATTCTTCATTCTTCATCCACATCAACAGGGCATCTTTGCGTATCCCTGCATTGTTGACAAGTATCTGGATGGCTTTTCCTTCGTTACGGGCCTGCCATTCACCTAGTGCGGTCTCCACTTCTTCCTGCCGGCCAACATCGAACTTTATAAGTTCCCCATCGCCTCCTTTTTCCTTAACGAGGTTCAGCGTGATTGCAGCTTCATCCGGACTGGAATTGTAATTGACCAGCACATAAAAACCCATTTCTGCAAGTTTACAGCAAATAGCTCTTCCGATGCCCCTTGAACCTCCGGTAACGAGCGCATATCTCATGGTAGGGTTATTTTAATAAAGGAGAAACAGGCTCATTCTTCAACCGAAAACTGAGGTTTGTTCTCCATAATATATTGTTCGATATTGTGGATATCCTTATACTTGATTGTATCTTCCGTGAATTTCGGAACGATCTGCCGCAGATCCAGGTATTTACTCAGGGAATAGGAGGATAAACGATCCTTGATCTCAAGAAAGTCAATCGCCTGGAGAATGGAGATCATCTCGATGGCCAGCACCTGGTATGAGTTGTCAATGATCTTTTTCGCGATCAGTGCAGCATTGGTACCCATGCTAACAATATCCTGGTTATCATTGTTACTGGGGATACTGTGGATATACATCGGGAAGGAAAGCGTCTGGTTCTCTGCAACCGTTGAAACAGCAGTGAACTGGACCCCCTGCATGCCGAGGTTGAGGCCGAGTTTACCAAGGTTTACGAAAGGCGGCAGTTTCTCGTTCAGCTTCGGGTTCATCAGGTAGTTCAGCTGCCTTTCGGCAAGCATCGATAACTTGGTAATAGCAATCTTCAGCTTATCCATCTCCAGTGCAACATAATCCCCATGAAAATTACCGCCGTGGTAAACATTGTTGTGTTCTCCGTCAATAATGGGATTGTCGCTGGTTGAGTTCACCTCATTCATGAGGACATGAATGGTGTAATAGATCGTATCCAGGACAGGCCCGAGAACCTGGGGAACACATCGCAGGGAATAGTACTCCTGCACCTTATGTTTGAACACATCAACTTCAACTGTCTTGTCGTTATTGTATAGATGATCGGCACGGCGGCGGATCAACTTGCTGTCCTTCAGGATGAATTTCATGGTACGGGCCACCTGCCTCTGTCCGTGGTGCGATTTTGCCCGGTTCAGTCCATCTGAAAAATGATCATCGTACGATTCCACGACCTCGGTGATCATCGACGATGCAAGGGTCGACCAATCTAGCAAATTACGGGCATGGATGGCATTGATCATCCCGATCCCGGTCATGGCTGAGGTACCGTTAATCAATCCCAGTCCTTCGCGGATGTGCATTCGGATGGGTGTAAGACCTTCTTCTTTGAAGACTTCAGCCGTGGGGCGCAAGGTCTGTTTGTAGAAGACTTCTCCTTCTCCGATCAGGTTCAATGCAAGGTGTGCGAGCTGCACAAGATCGCCGCTGGCCCCAACGCCTCCATGCTCAGGAATATATGGGTTGATATCCCTGTTGATCATCTCTTTCAGCAATTCCACGACTTCGGGGTGAATGCCCGATTTGGCCTGAATCAGCGTATTAACGCGGGCCAGCATGGTGGCTTTGGCATAAATCCCGGGTAGGGGAGACCCGCATCCTGCCGCATGGCTGCGAATCAGGTTGTATTGCAGTTCAAGTTCTTTATTGTTGTTGATCTTGAACTGGGCCATCGGACCCAGCCCGGTATTGATGCCATAGATCACTTTTCCTTTCGCAAATTCTTTGAGGAACTCAAAATCTTCAGCAACTTTTTGACGGGATTCTATATCGATGTCGACTTTCTCTCCTTCAAACAACACTTTGAAGAAATCGCCCACCGTCAGTTTTCGGTTTCCAATAATGATCATCACACCTTCCTTTAACTTTTAGCTGGAAAATCAAGGCTTTTACACCCGTAGCCGTCAGTAAACCTGCAAAGGTAAGATTTTTTTTTAATCTTAAAATCCAAGACAATGGTGATCCGGGCTGAATCTTTTTTTGAGGTGCTGAAGAGATAAAGACTTTTACCGCAGAGGCGCAGAGACGCAGAGAAATTATTAACAATTGTATTACTTTTTTATTATTAGCCGATTAATGTAAAAAATAAAGTAAAATGGAATATTATAAAACTTCAGGAATAATTCTCGACGCTTGTATCACTGTGCATAAGATTATGGGACCAGGTCTCCTTGAATCCATCTATGAACAATGTCTGATGAAAGAATTTGAATTGAGAATGGTAAAAGCAAAAAACCAAGTTCCAATATCTCTGATTTATAAAACGCATGAATTATCGAGAGAGCTTAAAATAGATATTCTGGTTGAAAATGAAATTATCCTTGAATTAAAATCCTCCGAGATTATGCATCCGGTTTATCAAGCTCAAATTATTTCCTATTTATAGCTAACCAATAAAAAACTTGGATTCCTAATCAATTTTAATGTCCCGGTGTTAAAAGATGGTTTTAAAAGATATGTCAACAATTTTTAATCTCTGCGTCTCTGCGTCTCTGCGGTAAAAAATATTTCTCGCAGATTACCGCAGATTTATCGCAAACCTGCCTGCCGGTAGGCTGGTTTTCACAGACAATATTGGTCTCTTTGATAATTAACTATTTCTGAGATGAACTGTCATAAAGTTTTCTGCGTGAATCAGCGTCTAATCTGCGAAGATCTGCGAGAACGATTTTATAATCGTCCAATCGTAAATATCTTTATCGTCCTCGTTCCAAAAGCTTTCTGAAGGTTTTGCATTTCCCTGAAAAAAATTTACCTTTGCACCCTTAAAATGGCTCCGTAGCTCAACTGAATAGAGCATCTGACTACGGATCAGAAGGTTGAGGGTTTGAATCCCCCCGGGGTCACTTGAAAATTAGCCACTTATGAACATTTTCGTGAGTGGCTTTTTTCTTTGGTACACACATTGGTATACACATTTTTCCGGCGACCCCCTTCAAATCACCTTCATTTTCCTCACGTTTCCCCTTATTTTATTGGCACTTGCGACGTTTTTCCTATATGCACCCCTGTTTTTGTTATTTTCATGCGATAAAAATGGGTAAAAAGATCAATCAAAAGAAAAATAAACGAAATAATTAAGAAAGTTATCAACACCCGGAAATACAGTTTTTGCATGGAAATTTACAAAAAGAGTAATAATAAGATAAAATAGTTTATACAAAAAAACAAAAATCTTTTCTTTCACTTGGTTGGGATTATTACTAAGGTTTAATAGGATTTTGAAACAGAAACGATATATTGTAATTTAGCCAAAGGAAATAAAAATTATAACTAAGAAAACAAAAAGCATGGATGACGTAATTTTAACACCAATCCGGATTAGTGATTTGGAATCGCTGGTCTATAATCAATCCCGCCGTGCAATGGCAGAGTTCGCCTCGGGGAAACCTGAACAGAAGACTGTCGGACTGATGAATGTTCAACAAGCCGCGGAGTTTATAGGACGATCTAAGGCAACCATATACAGCCTGGTGCATTTGCGGAAGATTCCCTTTATGAAGAAGGGCGGGTTATTTTTCTCCCGGAAACAACTTACAGACTGGATAAACTCAGGCAGTATGTCAACCCAGGATGATATTGACGCGGAGATCAAGGAAAATGCCCTAAAAGGCCTTGAGCGTTGAATGGGAAATTAACAGCACCCAGAGGGCATTTTTCTTCACGCAGGACGAATAAAAAGACCAGGGCGGGGAAATATACCACTAATACAACTGCATAGACAGGAACACGTCATTTTGCGGTAAACCAATTTCACACTAATTTCTTGAATTCATGTCCGTTAAGGGGCGTTAAATTCCCTTATTGGAATTCTATTGCCCCTATGTCTTGACCCACTTGAAATCGCTTTTTCAATTCCCGTTATTTGCGGTATTATTAATTTATTACAAACTAAAACATAAAAAAATGAACCAAGAAAAAATTGAACCGGTGTTCCTGACAACAAGGCAAGTAATGGAGTTACTGCATTGCAGCCCAACAACGCTTTATCGGTACTCGGAAAAGGAAAAGAAGTTTCCCTGTTATACTATCAGCGGAAAACGACTTTACAAACAGAATGAAGTCCTTAATGCTATTAAGGTAAAATGAACACACTGCCGCTTGTTTTAAGAAAAAACGGGTTCACCTATACCCAAGTACTACGAACTGACCGAACGTGCATTTACGAGCAACCCATTGCTGAAAATTTGAAATATTACGAAGTGTTCACAGTACGAATTAGCCCTGAAAGATTTTTCAAGGGAAAACTGTTTCCTGAAAGTGAGGTTTTCCCCGGAAATGAAGACTTCGGAAAAACTGCATGGAGTTGCAGAAGTTATGAGGACGCATTAACCCGGTTTAATGATCTGGTAGAAAAACAAAATCAATCTAAGGATGACAACCAAGACTAAAAGCACCCAACCGGAACAAGGGCAGCCTTGCCGTAATGCATTGCGAATCTTAAATGATTTGGCGTTCCAGGACTATGTTCACAAACACCCGACCATCCCGCCGGAGTGTATACCTAAACCGACCTACAGAGATAACAAGGCAAACGGACTAACCCAAGCCGTGATTGCGTGGATTAAGTTGAGCGGAGGGCAGGCGGAACGGATCAGCACAACCGGAAGGGTTATTGACAGAACCAAGACCTACACAGACGTATTAGGACACAGGCGCACCATTGGTAGTGTTTCTTGGGTTCCGGGAACAAGCACGAGAGGATGCGCGGATGTTTCCGCTACGATTGCCGGGAGGTCAGTAAAGATTGAGATTAAAGTAGGAAGGGACAAACAAAGGCCAGATCAGGTAAAATATCAGGAATCAGTTGAAGCTTCTGGCGGGTTATACTTTATCGCTTCCAGCTTCCAGAAATTCTATGACTGGTATATAAAAATGTTTTAATAACAAAAGGGTGCCGTTATCAGCGGACACCCCAAAAATCTTTCAAGCTATGTGCAAAAATAATGAATTTTCAGTCTTTAAGCAACCCGTCTACAAGAAGAACCCTGTACCTACAGGAACGTGGACAATTACCCGTGCTCATCAAGAAATAACAGGCGAACGGCTTAAGTGGCAGACCGACAAGATCCACGAATGTAAAACTCCTAAAGAACGGAAAAGGCTGAAACAGGCCTATCTGCCCTATGTAACTTTTGCGGGGACGTTCAGCTATAGAAATGATGCCAGTATTATTAAACGATCTGGCTATATTGTCCTGGATATTGACCATTTGTCCGATCAGGGATGTAATCTACAGGAAGTAAAACAAGCAATATTAGGCCTCTTTACGCCAGCATTGATGTATATAAGCGTTTCTGGCGATGGACTGAAGGTGGTTTGTAGGATTGATACCACCGGGGATCATATAGCCTATTTTCTCGCCCTTGAGGCGTATTTTCAGCAACAATTTTCATTACCGCTTGATGGTTCAGGGAAAGATGTTCCCCGTGCAAGTTTTCTTTGTTATGACCCCGGCGTTTTTATGTCGGACAGCCCTACCATGTTTGGGACTGATTTCCTTAAAGAATACGGAAAGACCGAAAAGGAGGATGTTGCGGTACAACAAGAAACCATCACAACAAGTCTCACAAATGTTACTAAACGCACATGGACAAGCAAAACGCCCCTGGAATTGACCCCGGAGGAAATTTATAGAAGGGCTAAAATCTGGATAAATAAGCATGAAACCTTTACGGAGGGAAACAGGAACCGATATGTATCAAAGCTTGCGTATGCTTGCCGTAGATTTCTTTTGTCAGAAGATCAAACCCTAATGTTTGTAGGCGAGTTTCAACAGAAGGGATTCCCGATAAAATCAATAATTCGAAGTGTGTACAAAAAAACAGATTTCCGGTATGCACCACTAATCAAAACTCCACAATCATGAACGATATTCAGAATACAACGCCCGGAAAAAAATTTCCAATTAACGGGTTTAAGCAACTAAAGGCATTCTGGAACATCGTCGAAGATGGTGAAAATGTACCTGGTATAACTGCAGCGCAGATAGCTTTCTATTGTTTTCTGATCAACTATGGAAATACAATAGGATGGAAAACATGGATGAGCATACCACGGGAATCAATTATGAGCGTACTCCGAATAAAAAATAAAAAAACCTACTATAAGGATAGAGACGCATTAAGGGATTATGGACTCATTGAAATCCGCAAGGGTGTAGCAAATAAGACGGCCGCACAATTCAAGCTTGTTAAGTTATGAGTTCCGTTTAATACCCCTAACCCCCCTCTAACTATACTACTCACTATCCCCCTTATAGTAACTGTATAACTATTAACTTCTAACACTCATTAATAGGGGGG
>JADGPR010000060.1 GCA_017882335.1 Bacteroidales bacterium
TAAAATTGTAAACCTAATACTTACTTATATTGAAAACTATGGAGGATTTCTGGAATGATAACTGACAGTGAAACGAATTTTTTATACTTGGCGGACAGTTTGAAGAAGGAAAAATATTCCGATTTTTTAACACGGTTTAAAATAGTGCTTGAAGAAAATTCAATTCCATATGACTTTTTATCTTCCACAAAAGACATCTGGGCTGTTGATTACATGCCAATTCAAATAAGTGCGGTCAGGTTTGTAAAATTCGATTACAATCCAGATTATTTACAAAACAAAACGCAACGAAAGACGATTTCCGATGGAGATAGTATTTGTAAAACAACAGGTCGGACAGCGAAACAATCAAAGCTAATCGTTGACGGTGGTAATGTAATTCGGTCAACTGATAAAATAATAATGTGTGACAAAGTTTTCAAGGAAAATTCAAATCTAAGTGAAAAGGAATTAATCAAGCAACTGAAAGATGATTTTGAAATTGAGAAACTGTACTTTGTACCATGGGACAAATCTGATTACATAGGACACGCCGACGGAATGGTTCGTTTCGTTGACAGCAATACGGTTGTCATCAACGACTATTCGCGAGAGAAACCGGAATATCAAAGAGCATTCAGAATGGCCTTACATAATGCTGGATTGGATTGGAAAGAAATTCCTTACAATCCATACGACAATAAACCATACACAAGCGCTCGTGGAATATATCTGAATTATCTTCAAATGGAGAAAACCATAATTGTTCCGACATTCCAGAGAGAAAAAGAAGATGAAGAAGCAATTACAAAACTCCGAGAAATATTCAAAGGGAAAAATATCATTAAATTGGAGAGCAATGTAATTGCAGATAGAGGCGGGATATTAAATTGCATAACTTGGAACATTCGGACAGACAAAGAAAAAAACGGCAGGTAATAGCGCATTGGCACAAGTGCGGTTTCAGTGGGTTAATAAACTTTATCACTCGTTTCAAAATTTGCAAGTAAATAAAAAGTAAAGCTCGTAATTCCCACCTGTGCCAATGCGCCAAACGTTGGAAGCATCTCGATAATTTTAAAGACCCTCAATGAAATACTGCATTCCCTTTTTAATCAGCCTGATGATACTTGGAAATGCCAGGTTCATGAATGGCCAATCAAAAACAAATGATATTGGAATTGAAGGCGGTCCGGGTTTATCAATCATTTATGCAAAAACCGGGATGTATTCACATTCCAGGTTTTCGGTGGGTGGTGTTTCAGGAGTATATTACCAGTACAACTTTAATAAAATATTTTCTCTTAAGACAGCCATCTGTTATGAAAGAAAAGGAACCCGGTTGGAAAGCAAGTCTGACCAGCTTCCTTCCGGAGATTTGATATACAATTTTGATTATCTGAGCCTTCCTCTTCTTTTCAAAGTATCTGCAGGCCGAAAGATTAAGTTTTTTGCCAATGCCGGCCCCTGTTTCTCATATCTGCTGAATCAATCCCTGTACTTTAAACCAAAAACCGGGAAAACATACAAATTGGGTAATGAAACGAACAATTATAAATCATATGATATAGGCATACTCTTCGGATTAGGAATGTCGGTCCCGATCCTGGACCGGTTTTTAATCTCAGTCGAAATCCGGGATAATACAGGGTTGATGAGCATTCGGGATAATTATAACCAACCAGATGCGTTTGGTTATTTTGAAACTGATTCGGGCCAGAAGTTTAAGGCCTATGCGAATTCGGCGTCTTTAATCATTGGATTTGCTTACAGGTTCAGGAACAGCAGGTAGAAAACCACCTGGCACCCTCTAACCTTTAAGCAAAATCCAATAGAATTTCCTATGTTTGCCATCTAAATCTCAAACCATGCTGAAACAATTCATCGCACGGCAGATGGTGAAACGAACCAAACGCCGCCAGTTCCCTGTTGAAATTCTCGAACAGAAACATGTAGATCTTTCCCAGCCTTTTCCAAACGACAGTTCATACTTCTATGGAGGGGATAAAGAAGGTAATGCATTTATTACCCGGATGGCTTTTCGCGGGCCCGAACGGCAGCACGAGCATTGGTTTGATTTCAAGTTGAAGGGACTCGGATTTTTCGGGTTACACCTGGATCCGGGAGCTGAAGGAGAAGGATTCCAGCTTGGAAACCTGAAATGGGAACCGGTGGAGATCGGGAAGATATGGAGGATCACCTACGAAGGAAATGTGACCGATGAGGACGGGAAGGAACATTCGTGTGAGACGAACCTTCTTTTTACTGGAGAGCATGCTGTTTATGATTTTGCACAAAGTTCGGATCAGCGGCTCATTGCCAATGCCATTGCAGCTGCAAAATGGAACAAGAAATTCTTTTTCAACCTGAAAGACACCCACCAGGTTCACTATGAGCAAACAGGAAGCCTCACCGGGTATATCCTGCTCGATGAAATAAGACATGAAATAAAGATGTGGGGATCGCGCGATCATTCATTCGGTTCGCGTAATTGGCGCACCTGGGACCGTCATTACTGGATCACGGGAAAGTCGGATGCAGGTTACATCTGGACGGTGACCACCATCCGGTTCGATTTCCTGGGCCGCTTGACAGCAGGGTTTGTGGTTGAACCCGATGGAACGGTAGATGCAGTGATTGATTGTACAGATCTTGAAAGCGTTTCAAATGTTAAAACATTGCCGGATAATGCAGTGATCGAACTCAAGATGAGAAGCGGGAAAATACATACTATGGAATTCTTCCGCAATGGCCATTTTCCGTATATCATGGATCAGAAATACCTGATGTTCGAGGCCATCGGAACCTATAAATTTGACCAGGTTGAAGGGCTGGGAATGGTGGAGTTCGGGTTTCATTCGGATAAATACAGCCTGTGATCCGGTTCATTTCCGAAATAACTGACGAGAATATCGGGGGCAAGGCAAGAGGGTTGAAGATCCTGAGAGATCTTGGCCTGAGTGTTCCGGATGCTTTCGTGATCATCCATCCTGACCTTCAAAGCCTGGATGACCGATCCCTTGAAAAAAACATTGCCATTCTCGGGAGTGGTACTAAGGCCGTCCGTTCTTCCGCAGTGAGTGAAGATGGCGTTAATGCTTCCTTTGCAGGTCAATTTGAGACCTACCTTCATCTGAACGATTTCAGTGAGATCAGGGATGCCATCCTAAAATGCATTGAAGCCACCCGTTCACACAGGGTGCGGGAATATGCCACCAACCTGTCGGAAGACGCGGATCTCCGGATCTCTGTGATCCTGCAGAACATGGTGAATGCAAAGATCTCCGGGGTAGTGTTCTCAGCCGATCCGGTGACAGGCCGGCGCGACCAGGTCGTCATAAATGCCGTGAAAGGCCATGGGGAAGACCTTGTGAGCGGAGTGAAAGATGCCATCCATTACAAGGTGTTCCGGAGCGGATCCAACATTCATGATCAGGTAGATAAACAGGGTGACTTGCTCTCACCGGATCAGATCACAGAAATCCTGAATGCATCAAAGAATGCAGAAGCTCACCTGGGTTACCCGGTCGATATGGAGTGGGCTATCGATGAGAATGGAATGCTTCAATGGTTGCAGGTGAGGCCGGTCACAACACTTCCTGATGTTCATTACAATGAACTGGATACCGTGAAAGGTAACAGCAATGATACCTGGACACTCGGCAATATCGGTGAGATGATGCCCGGCGTTGTCACTCCCCTCACCTATTCTGTTTCATTTCATGCGGTTGATTATGGTATGGCGATTTGGGCAGAGGCAGCCGGCGCTTACAGTCTGAAAAAATATGAAGGATTCCGCTACATCCAGATGTTCTACAACCGATTGTTCATCAATATGACAAACATGATGGATTACCCCAGGAATGTCTGGCTGAACAAAGCGGAAAATGTTCAGTTTGCAGTGATCGGGAAAGTCATCGACATACCTGATGTGCAGTTTGAATCAAATCTACCACTCCGGGTGATGCACTTTATAAAACAGATGATCAGCCTGAGCTGGACCAAAAAGAATGTCAGGCGGCTCCTGTATCTTGCCAATAATTATAAGGTTATTGAAAAAGGTGATATTGAAAAGGATTACCAGGCTTTGGAGGATGCCAGGGAAGTGTTGAAAGAGGCATTTGGCCATCACATCATTGCTTCCTCCCAATCCGGTACCCTCTACTCTGCATTGATGGGAATCCTCACATCCAATAAACGCCTTCCCACCTCCGAAGACCATCATATTGCCACCCTCCTGCTTACCGATATTCCCGATATTGAAAGTGCAGATGCAGTTAAATCCCTTGAACGGTTTGCATCGCTGATCCAGTCGGAGAAACGCTTCGCAGATATTTTCATTTCGGCGACACCGGCTGAAGCCCTGCGACTCCTGGTACAGGATTCCCCGCCAGAGGTGAACCGTGCTTACAAGGCGTTTCTTGAACGGCACGGACACCGTTGCGTCAGGGAAGCTGAACTCCATGAAAAACCATGGGAAGAAAACCCCTTGCAACTGGTTCAGATGCTGCAGACACGTGTAAGATCGGGAGCCAGGGAACACACGCATGAACGATCCCTCCTGAAGGCGCAGGAGATCTTGTCGGGATTGAAGCCGATGCAACGGATCATCATTAAATCATTCCTCAACAACGCCCGCACGGCAGTGTCGCGCAGGGAAATCACCAAATCGGCATCCATAAAGGTGTTGCATAGAATCCGGACAGCATATCAACACTTTGCTGAATTGCTGGTCCAAAAGGGCCTGCTGAATGATACCGACCAGGTATATTACCTGACTCATGAAGAGATCGGGAAGATGATCAAAGATAATTCACCTTCATGGCGGTCAAAGGCCGATAAACGCAGGGAGATGCTTCCGCAAACGGCCGCGCTTCAGTTTACCGAGGTTTGCAACGGCATCCCTGAACCCATCGAAGAAGAACAGGAGATTGAAATCCTGGATGGGCAGTTGAAAGGTATCCCCGTTAGCAGCGGCGTGGTGCAGGCCAGGGTGAGGATCGTAAACACGCTCGAAGATGCCGCATTGTTGCAGCCCGGGGAGATCATGGTAGCCTCCTTTACGGATATCGGTTGGACGCCCTATTTCAGCATTGTTTCCGGGTTGATCACCGAAATCGGAAGCCCGCTTTCCCATGGGGCGGTCGTTGCAAGAGAATATGGAATTCCGGCTGTGGTCGGGGCAAAAGGCGCGAAGCAGTTTCTCAAAGACCGTGATGTCGTGAAACTGAATGGAGACAAAGGAATAGTTGAAATTGTTTAGATGCTGGATGCTGGATGCTGGATGTTGGATGCTGGATGTTGGATGCTGGGTTCTGGGTTCTGAGGTTAGGTCATTTCGCTATTCTCTTGTCCGCTTGTCCGCCTGTCCGCTCATTTTACTCCAGAAACCGCTTTCTTAACAACTCAGGTTCTGCCTCCAGTTCCCGGAAAACAAAGTTCTCCAGGTTACCGTATTGTTCATGGATGGCCGAAAATGCTGCATCAAGGTATTCCGCTCGGACTTCGAGCATGGGGCGCATGAGTTCTCCGTTGTGTCCGTCATGATTAAGTATTCCGATGATCTCACGGGCATGGGCCTGCGCAAAGATGTTCGTCCGGAAATAATCTTTGAGAATCTCCTCCATTCTTACCCCAAGAGCCGTAAGTAGAAAGATTGTTGCAAGGCCTGTACGGTCTTTCCCTGCAGAACATTGAAATACCAGCGGGATATTCGGATTGTGAGCAACCTCCAAGAGGAACTGCCGGTATTCCGCAGTATAATGAAGGATGATCCTCTCATATTCTCCGATCAGCAGTTGCTTTAAACCTTCTTCATTGCTCTCCTCGACAAACCTTGCAGCGAGGTCGCGGGGCGCATCATAGATGGAAAGGTGTTTTAATTCCTTTACACCTGGAATTTCCCGGTTCGGTCGTTTTTCATATTCCCTGGGCGAGCGGAAATCGATGATCATGGCAAGTCCCAGTCGCGTCAGGGTTTTTATGTCTTCGTCTGTAATAGAATGGAGGTCGCCGCTGCGATATAGCAGTCCGGGTCTGACCCTTCTGCCGTCGTTGGTAAGGATCCCGCCCAGGTCTCGAAAATTATGCTGCCCGGAGAGAACCGGTTTAAATGGTTCGCTTAATAATGTGTTCATCGACTTGCAAAAATATGGTAATTTTACATGATCAATGTTAAATCATGATGAATCTACCTGCTAAATTCATTGCCCTCCGGCTGACCTGTCTTGTTTCGATGGTAATCAGCACAAGTACAGTAATGTCACAAGGAAAACCTTCAGCCATCCGTCTTCGGCAACCTGTCGACACCGTCGGATTCGCGTCACATGCATGGCAAATGGATTCAGTCATGAACAGGATCCCGCGACTGAACCGGTTGCCGGAGGGTATGAAAATCAATTATTCTGCAGGTTCCCATGGTCTTCAGAAAGCCGCAATCTGCCCGCATGATGATTATGTCTATGCAGGATGGCTTTATCCTGATGTACTGAAGAATATCCACGCCAGCACGATCATCCTTTTCGGTGTTGCCCACAAAGCGAAAAAATTCAATGTTGAGAACTGTTTGGTATTTGATTCTTTTGATGAATGGAAGGAACCCTATGGCAACGTTACTGTTTCCGATCTGCGTGAAGAGATCATGAAAACCCTTCCCACAGAATCGTACCTTGTTCATGACAGTCTCCAGCAGGCAGAACATTCGGTGGAGGCAATCATTCCATTTCTCCAATATTACAACCGGAACGTAAGGATCATTTCCATTCTCGTACCCTATATGCCGTATGAAAAGATGGATCAGCTTTCTGAACAACTTGCATCAGGGATCGGAAAGGTGCTGAAAGCAAAAGGCTTGAAGTGGGGCAGGGATGTGGCTTTTGTGATGTCGACCGATGCTGTTCATTATGGTGACGAAGATTGGGGCGGATCCAACTATGCACTGTATGGCTGTGATGACAAAGGATATACTGCTGCGAAAGAACACGAAATGGAGATCATCAACGGGTGTCTTAACGGAACAATGGATCCGGAAAAAATAAGAAAATTCACACAGTTTACCCTTAAGGAAGAGGATTACAAATCTTACAAATGGACCTGGTGCGGAAGGTACTCTGTTCCATTCGGATTGCTTACCATCATGAAGATGCAGGCCGCAGCATCCGCCAAACCCTTAGAAGGAATTTTTATTGGTTATGGTACATCGCTGGATGAGCCCCGGATTAAGGTTAGCGACCTGGGGATGGGAAAGACTGCTAATGCTACTATGCATCATTGGGTGGGGTATGCAGGCGTCACCTATTAATTACGAATTACGAATTACGAATTACGAATTATGAATTATGAATCATGGATAGACTTATGGAAACAGTAAAAACTGTGTACCTCGGGGAATTGCGAACCAGTGCCACACATTTACGGTCGGGTAATACCCTGATCACGGATGCCCCGGTGGATAACAAGGGGAAGGGCGAGGCCTTCTCCCCTACCGATCTTCTTGCAACATCCCTGGGCAGTTGCATGATGACGATCATCGGGATTGCCACTCAAACACACGACTTTAACGTGGATGGAACCGTTATCCGGATCACCAAGATTATGGCTGAAAATCCCCGCCGGGTTGGGGAAGTCATCGTAGAATTTGATTTCCCGGAAAGGGTGTATTCAGAAAAAGAAAAAACCATGATATGGCATGCCGCGAGGACCTGCCCCGTTTTGCTCAGCCTTCATTCCGACCTTATAAAAACCATCCGGATGAATTTCCATGAGCCGTCATAGGGATTGGTACTCGATCACCGGGTACCCCTTTTCCCCTGACTTATTATAAAACCCGATGAACCTGAGTTTATAGAGGTATCCAGATTTATCCCGGATTACATAAAAAATTCCGGTACGGACCGTATAACTACCCGCAGTAAAATCAAATTTTTTCCAATCATACCCGATCACATCCCAGGCAGTTGAAAGCGGAATGGTATTCACGTTTCCCAGTGTAACAGAATTGAAATCGAGCAGGGAATCCTTAATGGCTTCAATCCCGTTCCGGTTCAGTAAAACGCCTGTCACGAGGTATGGATAAGCCTCACCGGCAGAGGTAAACAGAAGCGTCGTGTATTGCGTAAATACCAGATCGTATAAACCTTTAGGCGGTTCAAGGTTTTTGATTGCTCCACCTGAAGAAAATGAATACCAAATGAAGTTCACGGTGGAATCTTTCGTTACTGTAGCGGCATGGCTTCCAAGTCCGTTGAGTCCGGCAAACCTGAAATAGTAGGTCCCATGTTTGAGGCTGTCGAAGACTACCTGGAATAATCCCAATGGATTCCCGTTCTGATCCATTCCGCGGCTGACGGCATAAACATGGTTTAACGAGAGGGTATCTGTGTTATGTATAGTGAACCACCTGCCAAATGCCAGCGAATCAGGATTCCCGTCCGACTTGTCAAATTTCATCTTCATACCGGCTGTATCATGTGCTTGCCCGAAGGGAATGACTCCCAGGTCGGCGACTTTCATAAAATCAGAAGTATTCAGGATGATCTTCCATCCTTTTGAAGAACATTCAAACCCAAGGTCGCTTTCCGTTTTCAGGTTCGTGCTGATGGCTTTCCCCGATGCCAGGTCAAAATATATCTGGTACTTGTAATTGTCGGTCATAGCAATGGTATCGGTCTTCACCGGCCCGCGGGGATGCGACGGAACCATTTCATCCTTTTTAAAACAGGAATTCAATGCCAGTAAAAGGAGAAACAATGTTAAAATCCGGATGGTTCTGATCATCTGTATTTATTAAAGGTTAATGAAAGCCTGAGGAAAAAGGTTCTTCCCCAGTCAATGTTTGTTGAATTGCTGCCGCTTGTATGAGCGCCTGATGAGACGCCGGTGGCAGGAATAGTCCGGGTATCAAACAGGTTCTTCACCCCGGTCGAAACCCTGATCCTCTGTTTCCAGAATCCCTTCGTTACCGTGATATCCATGGTGTTGTAGGGATCAATATAGCCGGTGCTGATATTATCCTCATTCAGCTGGAACTGAGGTGATTTTCCGGTATATTTGTAGAAGAGGGCAAAAGTGAGATCCGGTTTGAGGAAATGATAGGATCCGGATAACGTGAAATCAGTTGCGAAAACAAAAGCGCCGGTACGATCAGTTTCATTAGCGGCAGCCGCAATACCCGTTTCTGCCATACCAGCCTGGATCTTTAATGAAGGATAGAAGCTCCAGGAAGTACCCAGCTGGAACCCGGTTGTTTTGTACTTCACGAGATTGACATACTGGTACTCAAGACCTTTTACTTGTGCCAGGATAATAACATTTTCGATGTAGTTGTAAAAACCACTGGTATGCAATTCCCATGATGATCTACCGTGATCTTTGTTCCAGGTAAGATTTAGATTGATATTGTGTGATTTTTCTGCTTTCAGATCAGGATTACCATGAACATTATGGATAATATCAACGAAAGAGAGATAAAGCTCTTTCACGTCAGGAGTACGAAATCCCCGTGAATAGGACAGGCGGAGGTTCAGGTTATCCACGATCGACCATTTTGTACTCAGGGCATATACCAGCGGAGCCCGGTATTTGGTATTGTATATCACCCTGATGCCGGGCTGGAAGGAAAGGGATCTTACAGGATCCCATTTCACGCTGATGAAACCTGCATAATCGCCGATTTCCTGTCGTTCCCCAAGGATACGTTTTCCGGCGCCGGTTTCGTCATTCACATCAAACCCTGCCTGGTAGTTGAACTTTTTTTCGGCATTGTTGTTTGCAAAGGTCCCACGAGCAATTAAAGACTGTATGCCGGTTGTATCATTAACCGATCCTGTTTCCACAAGGTTCTGCTGAAGGGTGGTAAGATCTTTGAAGTAGGTCAACTTACGGCGGTTATAGGAAGAGTAAGCTGCTACAAGATTGATATACCGGTTGCGTGGCAGGTTAAATGCTGCATCCACCCTTCCGGTATAGCGAACCGTTGTAAAATAGGAATCAAATACAGTTTCATAATATACCGGCTGCAAGGCTCCTTTATCCAGCAGCAACTCATTGAAATAAGCTCCTGAAAACTTTAACTTCATCACTTCTCCGGTATATGAATAATGACCATCAAAAAAATATTGACGGCGCGGTTTAAAAGATTCAATCCTGCTGGTATCCAAATAAGAATACCCCTGGAAAAAATCACGTCCGCCACCCAGATAAAAACCATGCTTGTTTTTATTGGCAGAAACTGACACATAAGTATCAAAAACACCCACTGATTCATAATAGGCATTTGCTGAGGCAGACAGTACCGATGATTTATTTTCCCTTGTGATAATGTTGACAACTCCGGCGATGGCATTGCTGCCATAGATAACCGACATCGGTCCTTCAATTATTTCAATATGATCAACGTTATTGAGGTTGATCTGGTTTAGGTCAAAATTTCCGTTCATCCGGCCGATGAGGGGAATGCCATCCTGAAGAAATTTCACATTTTGTCCGGATAATCCCTGTATGGTCAGGCTGGTACCAAGCACGCCATTCTGCGAAACCTGCAAGCCTGACTGCTCCTTCAGCAATTCCGCCATATTTGTTGCCGCTTTCATATCAATCATCCGGTTGCTGATCATATTTATAGGATAAATCGAACGATCAACCGTCTCAGGGGAATACTGACCCGTGACAACTATTTCCTTCATATTGAAGACAGCAGGTTGTAAAAGAATCTCCAGGGATTGGCCCGGGTGGATTGTATCATGGTAAGTAGTATATCCCATGTAGGAGACAGTGATCTTTGAAATATCCTTCACATCATTGGGAATCATGCCATCGATGGAGGTAAGTCCGTATTTTGGTGACCCATGTTTGATAATCTCAAAGCAGACATGCGCAAAAGCAACCGGTTCATGATTCATTTGATCGGTAACATGAATGAATGCCTGTTGGGGCTGACCGTAGGATGAACCTACGGCCAGGCAAACCAACACGGCACACCAAACCAAACCAAAATTCTGAAAAATAATGTTTTTTCTACCCATTACCGGCTTATTATGACTTTCTTGGTCAGACTTCCTTCCGTGGAAGAAATTCTGATTAAATAGATGCCACTACCCAATCCGGAAACGTCAAGTGAAAGTTGACCGGAACCAGATTCGAATGATCTCTGTTCCAGTATCTTTCCGGCCAGGTCAGTGAGTTCAAGTAGTGCAGGCTCAGCGGAAACCCGGTTATAGGAGACCTGGAACTGGTTTACGGCAGGATTAGGATAAATGCTGAGTTCTCCGGAAATAGTTTTCCCGGTTATTCCAAGCCCGGCGACCTTAGCTGTCTCAAACACGATCACCCCGGTACTGCTGCCTGCAAATTTTGTAAAGACCAGTTTATAAATATCCCCACCCAGGGATTTTACAAAATAGACGGTCGAATCAACAATATGATATACATAATTCGTATCAATATACTTCCATTCCCAACCTACAGACGAACGGGTTGAATCCCAAGTACCGAGTGTATAGTCAATATAATCCAGTGACACCGGGAAGAATTTTTTTGATTTAACACCCTCGTTGCTCAGTACACCGGTTACCGGGTAAGGTTGTCCTCCCGGCTGTATCGACATGTACTTGGTGAAAACAATATCCCAGTCGGCTTTAACCGGCTGGTAATCCACAGCCAGGTTCGTTTCGAGTGAAAATCCAACAAAATCTTTGGTAATATAATTATTACAATTGACGGAAAGGTCCTGCTGACTTGTACCATCGAGGTTGGCAACTCGAAAATAGTAGATGTTGTTCACTGAATTTTTCCTGATGATCCTGAGTTTCCTAAAACTCCCGTCGCGCAGTTTGATGATAAAAAGAGAATCGCCAACAACGTCATGTGTTTGGTCGTTGTACCTTCCCCATCCGTAATCCGGGTGTCCCTGGGCATTCCTGCTGAATGCACCATCCTCCCAGTTAGTGGGATCATTAAACATTCGCGTCCATGTAGAAAGCCCGCTGGTATCAACTGTTGCCCAACCGGCAGTATCAGCTTTGGGATACGACCACAAAACGACACTGGTACCGTCATTGGTGATGATGCTGGAACTCATGATTTTTGTCCGGAAAGCAATATCCCATGAATTTCTTATAAAGGAGGAGGTTTCCCCGTTTTTCATACTGTAATAGATTTCATTGGCATAATACTGGCCCATGGTAACACTGTCGCTTTTGAGGACAACCTGTGCGTTCAAAGCCGGGCTGAAGGCCATTGCCGCAAATAAACCCAGTCCGGTAAGGATTGTGAAATATATCTTTTTCATTTTTACTTGGTTTGTATGAATTAAATAAATGGTTCTGGAAACATTGGATTGTTTCTCCAAATGAAAGATCCCTTTACAAAATCATCATACCCTTTTCAGGCATGAGCAGGAATCATCGGGCTAAAAGAAATTATTTTCCCGGGAAAAAAAAGGAAAAGGAAATTCAGGCAAGAGGCGGAGCTCGCAAGCCATGGATTCCGGGCTTCAATAAAACCGGAATTCGGGAAGTAAATTTGACTGTCTGGAAAACAAAATCCAAAGAAGATCTGAATGTAAGGACGGAAGAACAGATTGCATCCAGGAGGAAAAATTGAACCGGCGTTGGATGTGAAAAATTCTGAAAACTGACGTGATCCAGCGTCTTTTCGCTGTCTCGTTTGTAGGCTATGAATTCGGGCAATAATGGCCGGTGCCAGATATGATACTGGTGAAAATTAATCAACGACCCGGTGCAAAGCAGGAAAACAGAGATCGTCCAGGGGACGAAAATCAGCTTTCGGAAAATGGATTTACGGGTCATTGGCGTTAATTAATTAACGGTGCAAATTTATAAATAATTCCATTTGCCAAATGGCAAATGTTTATAAATTATTCTAAAAAAAAATTATGAAGATTGTTATAGCCACCATAGAATGAATCTACGCTGTGCTTCACTAGTATTGCGCTGTGATACGCATTATTTTTGCTTCAGATCAGCCAAGGTATGCTTTCAGCAGTTTGCTCCGGGAAGAATGTTTTAACCTTCGCAAGGCTTTTTCCTTGATCTGCCGCACTCTTTCCCTGGTAAGATCAAACATGTCTCCGATCTCTTCGAGGGTATAATTGTGCGGAACACCAATTCCATAGAAAAGGTTGATGACCTCCCGTTCCTTCTCTGCAAGGGTTGACAGTGACCGCTGGACTTCTCTGGCCAGTGATTCCCTGATCAGGTCCTCATCTGTGCCCGGCACATCTTCCGCAACAAAGACGTCGAGGAACCTCAGGTCATCGTCCTGGTCGAGCGGGGCATCCATGGAGATTGTCCGTGTGGAGATCCGCATAGTCTCTTCGACCTTATGTTCAGAAATCTCCATTTCTTTGGCGATCTCATCGGCGGAAGGAGGCCTTTCGAACCGTTGTTCCAGGCGGGATGAAACTTTGTTCATCTTACTCAGAGTACCTACCTGGTTCAATGGTAACCTTACGATCCTGGATTGTTCGGCCAGCGCCTGCAAAATCGATTGCCGGATCCACCAGACTGCATAAGAAATAAATTTGAATCCACGGGTTTCGTCAAAACGGCGGGCCGCCTTGATCAGTCCCAGGTTTCCTTCATTGATAAGGTCGGGAAGGCTAAGCCCCTGGTTCTGATACTGCTTGGCAACCGATACGACAAAGCGAAGGTTTGCCTTGCAGAGTTTTTCCAGGGCCTGCTGGTCACCTGTACGGATCCGCTGTGCCAGTTGTACTTCTTCATCGGTAGTGATCAATTCTTCCTTACCGATATCCTGAAGATACTTATCCAGTGAAGCGGTCTCCCGGTTAGTTATTGATTTGGATATTTTTAATTGTCTCATTATGGTTCACTCCTATAGTCCTATGCCATAATACGCCCTCATACCATTGGGATAAAGTCCCTCGATGAGCACGCCACCATTCTTCGATGTAAACGCCTCCTTGAGGTCCTGCGTAGAATGCACGGGTTGTTTATCAATTGCAACTACAATAAAACCTTCCCTGATGCCGGAATTTCTCAGCAAACCGTTATCGAGATGAACGATCTTGTACCCATCGTTGATACTGAACCGTTGTTTTTCGTTATCGGTGATGTGCTGGAATGTAGCACCATGGATAATAATCTGGTTATCTTTTGTATAAGCCAGGCTTTCATTTTCGTTGAGAAGAGTCAAAGACAGATCCGACTGCTTGCCGTCGCGATAAATGGTAAGACTGATTTTGTCACCGGGATTATGTTGGCTGATGATCTCCTGGAGTTCCGATTTGCTGTTTACAGGTAATCCTTGCATCTGGAGGATGATATCGCCTTTTTTCATCCCTGCTTTTTCCGCTGCCCCGCCTTCAACAACTTCCTGAACATATACGCCTTTGATGGATGGCAGATTATTGTCTTTTGCAAACTGGTCATCAATCTCCTTGTATCTGATACCGACATATCCCCGCTGGATCTTTCCGAATTTCATAAAGTCATCCACAACCTTTTTTACAATGTTTGCAGGGATCGCGAAGGAATACCCGACATAATTCCCGGTTCCGGAAGCAATGGCTGCATTGATGCCAATAAGTTGTCCTTTCAGGTTGACCAGGGCGCCTCCGCTGTTACCTGGATTTACGGCAGCATCGGTCTGGATGAATGATTCGACTGTACCCTGGGAACCCAGAATGTTGATATCCCTGGCTTTGGCGCTGACAATTCCGGCTGTGACCGTTGAAGTAAGGTTAAACGGGTTCCCTACTGCGAGCACCCATTCCCCTATTTTGACTTCATCAGAGTTTCCATAAGAAAGAAAAGGAAGGCCCTTCTCTTCAATCTTGATCAACGCCAGGTCGGTACTCGCATCGGCACCGACAATGGTTGCCTTATAGACGCGTTTGTCGTTGAGGGTCACAGTGATATTATCCGCATCCTGCACGACATGGTTATTAGTAACAATATACCCTTCCGGATCAATGATCACACCCGAACCCATGGCTTCTATCGCCTGGTTGGGCATACCTTGTCCGTAATTGAAGAAATTGAAAAAATCATCATAAACATTGCTTTTCCTCTGAAATTCAGTCTTGATATGAACTACTGCATGTATTGAAATAGCTGCTGCAGTTTCAAAATCCGGTTCATTAAACGGAGTGCCCGGAATATAATTCACCGGCCGAAGCGGTAACGGTTGTTGTGCAGTGTAAGAATAGTATGGTTGTTTGCTCTCCATTAGTTTGTAAGCGCCCAACGCAACGGCACCACCGGCCACTGCTATCAGAAAAAGACCAATCAATCGTTTCATACTGTTTCTTCTTTTTTAGGTAATTTAATGTTGATCTGAAAACGGTTCGTGTTTTTTAATAGTATATTCTTCCAATGTTAAATTTTGTTAACATTTAGTTTTTTTTCGCACCCTGCCGATTACTTTTCTCTTTCTGACCGATTAATGACAGGAATCGTGATTATTAACTCCGGATGACTAATCTCTTTACAATCCTATGATATTTTTAAGAATTGCTGTTAATTTCGCTTGTTATGAGAACTTTTTTTCCTGTTTTTATTCTCCTGATCCCTGTCTTTTCTATTTGTCAAAAAGTGTCAGAAAGACAGGGTGCCGGCATTACCGAAAACCATGCCAATGTTAACACGGCATCAAGAAAAAGCCAAATTGTCAGGATTGTTTTTTACAACCTTGAAAATCTGTATGATCCGTATGATGACACCACCAAACTGGATGATGAGTTCACTTCGAAAGGAATGAAAAGATGGACCTTCAGTAAATTTCTTGTGAAGCTGAATCACCTTGCCAAGACCTTTATGGCCATCGGAGGATGGGAGCCTCCTGCGATGATCGGGATGTGTGAAGTGGAGAATCGTTATGTCTTAAACAAGATGATCTATGAAACTCCGCTGAAGAAGTACAAATACAGGTTTATTCATTACGAATCGGCTGATGCCCGGGGAATTGATGTGGCGCTACTCTATCGACCTGAAGTATTCAGGGTGTTATTCTCAAGAAATATCAGCATTCACTTTCCTTTTGATTCATTGCTGCACACCAGGGATATTCTTTATATTAAAGGTGTTCTTTTCAGTACAGATACGGTGCATATCTTCGTTAACCACTGGCCTTCCCGCAGAGGAGGCTTCACAGAAAGTGTTCCGAAACGAAGGTTGGTAGCCCAAACGCTCAGATCAGCATTAGATTCTCTTCAACAGAACCAGGTGGATCCGCAAATTATCATCATGGGTGATTTTAATGATGAACCTGATCAGCCTGCTATCCGTGAAGTGCTGAAAGCAGAGTCTTATACAACCCAAACCACATCCTCCAGCCTGGTAAACCTGATGCTGCCGAAGATGAACAACATGAATGAAGGAACGATTAAATTCCAGGGCAAGTGGACTATCCTTGACCAATTTATGGTTTCCGGGAATTTTTTGCTGAAGGAGAAAGGCTTGCAAACCTCCCCCGGATCTGTCCACATTTTCCATGCAGCATTCCTGGTGGAAGAGGATGAACGTTTTTTAGGAGGTAAACCGGCCAGAACCTATACCGGCCCAAGGTACACGGGTGGTTTTTCGGATCATTTGCCTGTTTACCTGGACATTTGGAATAATAGTCAATAATATGAATTACCCCGTGCTTTTGTTTCGGTCTGAAGCTCTGGTTAACCTTGGCTGTTTATCGGGTGTGGCTAAAAAGTGCCTAGTTGATGTTTTTTGTTGAGAAGGAATACGAATGATAAAACGGTGAAGTTGGGAAGATTATAAAACAGTAAAATCCAAAACTAATTTTAATTCAGGATGCATTATGAAGAAACTATTCAACATATTATTTTTCTTTCTTCCGGTTTTTGCGTTCGAACTCTTTGATTTTTTTTCTTCAACCCGGAAACTACTCAGGTAAAATAAATAAATCCTCAACTCATGAGCTCATCAATTCATCAGCTCGTCTCTCCTCCGCTGCCTCTTTTTTCTCTTTGCGTGCTTGGGAAAATTTTCTCGCTCCATAACCAACACCCATGGCCAGCAGAATACCCAGGCCGCCATCGATGGGAGCGCCGACGGGAGTTCCGCCGCTACCGGTCGGGCTTCCACCCGGGTTAGGAGGACCGGGAGGATCAGCAAGAGTGATTAGGGAATAACCGAAAAATACAACGGTCAGGATCAGAATTCTTCTAAACATATTTTTCATGTCTCTTGTTTAAAATATTTTAAAAAGTCAACTGATGCGGCGGACATCAATTCTCCAGATAGATCTTCCCCAAATAAACACCATTATTTGTAACGACCTTCACCACATAATAGCCTTCATCAATAGCAGGAGTGATGCGGTTAAGCGTATTGCTGACAAGATGTCCCCGGTACAATTCCCTGCCGATAATATCAGAAATAAAAACATCTCCGGATAGAACCGTTCCTTCTGTTGACTTGATGTAAACAGATGAGCCAAAAGAATAAATCTGTACAGGATTGTCAATTTTCTTATCTTCAATACCGAAGGAAGGATTGCTGAAATGGAGAACGAAACGGTTTGCATTATCGAGTGTATCGTAAGTGAATGTGTAAGAGGGATAAAGTTTCAAGTCCTGCGTGGTACTCAGCTTCAGGTCTTCAAGTGAGATATCGATATTACTTGCAAAGGTTCCGATGCTGTCTGCTTTAAGCGTATATTGTCCATTCAGACTGCAACTGAATCCCATCGGAATCACCATGTTTTTATTTTCAAAAGGCAAAGAATTACAGGTTACATTGGTGTCGCCGATGCGGGTGTAGAGCTGTGGCGCTTCATTCAATCCCCAGAGTTTGTAAGCATCGTATCCCGGGTCATAGCCGGAAGTTGCATCCGGGTTGAAATGAACAGAAATTTTGTCGGTATAATTGTTTGCATAACCGCTTGCAGTAAGTAACAGCCCATTTGTAATTGATTTTATACTCTTAAGAAAGGCAGTGCTGCTGTGCACCCTCGCTAAATTCGGGATGGTGAACGACGTGAGACCTGGAGTACCGTTATGGATATAAAATCCTTGCGTTGCCGGGGCAAATTGATTATGTGTCCCCCAAGTACCAGAAGTCGGGTAAACATTATAATTGCCACCGCCTGTATAACCATTACTACCTGATTGATCCCAGAAATATGCTGTAGCTTCAAAAGTTCCCCATGAAATACCTGAATAAGTAAGATCAACAGCACTGGGATAAGGGTTTCCCACTAAGTGCCAACCTTCAAATGTACCCGAACCATTATTGGTAACGGTAAAGGTTTTGTCTCCTGTATTCAGTGTACCTGTGAATGATTCAAG
Source organism: Bacteroidales bacterium (assembly GCA_017882335.1). Classification (GTDB taxonomy): domain Bacteria; phylum Bacteroidota; class Bacteroidia; order Bacteroidales; family FEN-979; genus FEN-979. The sequence continues at coordinate 18,266 of JADGPR010000060.1, forward strand.
CCCGGGATTTGAGGCCGGTTTCCAGCAGGCATAACCACGCATAACTTCGAGTGGTGTCGACGTATTCAAGATATATCCACTCCAGCCGGTTGTTGTTGAAGGATCGGAAGTCCTCAGGTAGTCGCCAAAGAAGATATTTGCAGTTGCATCACTTATTGGTGATGAAATATAATGCCAGGCATCGGTAGATAAATAACGTTCCATTTTGGCGGTTCCTCCTCCGGATATCCCATTATCAATAAAGGAAGCGGTTCCGGTGACATCTGATTTGAGAATAAGCGCATTGAGTCCGTATATTTCCGTACATCCGCAGACTGTCAGATCCTTACCAGGATTAATGGTTAGGGTAGCCCCGCTTTGAATTGTCAGGTTGTCAGCATAATTACCGGTACTGCTAATGACCGGGTAGGGGGTCGCTCCGTTCGGAATTTCTGCATTGATCGCCAGACTGCAACTGGGGACTACTCCCGGGATCCAGTTTGATGCAGTATTCCAATTATCAGTTCCACCACCTTTCCATAGATTCCGGGTAATGGTGGCAGTTATTGCATTGAGAGTTATTGCTCCAGTTTTTGTAAGGCCTCTGCCAAAAAGTGATGAACCTGCCAATAACCCGATCGCTCCGTTAGCGACTACAGTACCCCTGAAAACAGAACCACCTCCTAAACTGAATGCTCCGTTTATTTGCCAATACACATTTTTTGCCTGTGCTCCGTTAATCAAAAGAACATTTGAACTCGTGCCTGTTGAAAAAGCGCCATCTATCTTGAAAATAAATAAAGCATTGCAATCACCTTGCCCATCTAAAATTAAATCTCCAGTTAATGTTGATTCGGTTACCAGGCAGTAAACGTTTGGGGTAAGAACCTGGCCGCTTCCTAATGTTGAACTTGGGAGAGTAGTACCGCAAGTTCTTCCCAACAAATCGCTATATGCAGCAGCCACATCTATTGCCGCTTGTGCTGAAGTAGCGTCTGCCACATGTATTTGTCCAATTAATGTTCCTGGAGGAAATGCATTGAATGCACCGTCATTAGTGCCAACATCGCCTGTTACGTATGTTGCTCCAGTATTGGTAATTGCTCCAACTGCGGTAAATAACGCAAAACCGGAAGTTGCCCCTAAGTCAGGCGCCTGTCCGAAGTTTACCTTCGGAAAAGATAACAGAGTAACGGCTGTTATAGCGAAAGTAAAAATTGATCTTTTCGTTTTGTATGATTTTATTATTTTTGAATTTTTATTGAATGATTTAAAAGGCACTGTTTAACGAATGTCTCGCAAAAAAGTACCTTTTATAAAATGCAGATGATTAATCTCCTGTCATAATCTTGAGCAATTCTTCTTTGGTTTTGCCAAGTTTGATTTGAAGTTTTCCAAGCATTTCATCTTTCTTGCCTTCTTCAAACATCAGGTCATTGTCCGTTAATTTTGCAAATTTCTGTTTGAGTTTGCCTTTCTGCTCATTCCAGTTTCCTTTTGCCTCTGTTTGTGTTCATTTTTTTGATTTTTAATGTGAAGGTATTTTCACTGAACAAAGGTGAGCAACAAAAGGCCAAAATATGTTACATAACTTTGAAAATAAGTTATATTATTCACACATTTTTCATAATATTGCGCTTTTTGTGCTTAAGATTTTTTAAAGTGAGTTGTGGGGTGAGCCCTGGATTTGTCTGGCTTTCCTGACCCGGCCTGAAGGCTGGGGTAATTCAAATCACGAATCAGTGGTATAGTCCTCCGACTTCGCTGTGATTGGATGGAATATGAATTACCCCGTGCTTTAGCGCGGGGTTAAGGAACAAAACAAAACCGGACTTTAGTCCAAAAATACTAGGAGAATTACCTTTTACTCCCAAACCCCGGCAATCTTTGTCCCGCAAAATTTACAGGCAGAATCTTTGATATAATTGTTGAGAATCGTAAACCCTTTCCTTTCAACAACCAATTTTTTACAGCCTGGGCAGAATGTATTTTCGGCAGGAGAGCCGGGGACATTACCGAGGTAAACATATTTTATTCCCGATTTTATTGCGATCTCCCGCCCTTTTACGAGAATGTCAAGGGGAGTATAAGGAAGATCTTTTAACTTGTACAAAGGGAAGAACCGACTGAAATGCAGGGGTGCATCCTGGAGCCCGTTTTTTGCCAGCCAATCGCACATTTGCGCGATCATATCCGGCTTGTCGGTCCAACCCGGAACAACCAGGTTGG
>JADGPR010000014.1 GCA_017882335.1 Bacteroidales bacterium
CGATGAAGCGCTTTTTTTCAATAATAAAAGTCAAGGAGGCTCTTTTTTTATTCTCGATGTACGGGAAACATCTGGTTTCTGTATGAGTTTTATAGGTGAAGTATGTTCAGCTACCAAAACAGAGAAAATTGAAGATGCAGATAATCAGTGGATATCAGATTGCCAGGATGCCCAGTCTGCCTGGCAGGGCTTGTGTTTAAATCTGTCTCTGAAAGGAGATCAGAAAGACACCGCAGCCATTCAGGAGATCCTGCCATGGTATGGAATGAATGCACTTACTCATTTTTTAACACCTTATGGGCTAGAACAATTCAGCGGAGCTGCCTGGGGTACGCGAGATATAGCGCAGGGACCGTTTGACTTACTATTGTGTATGGAAAAATATGATGAAGCAAAACAAGTACTGCGTATCATTTTCTCAAATCAGAACCCAGATGGTGGATGGCCGCAATGGTGGATGTTCGACAGCTACTTAAATATTCGGGCCAATAGCTCTCATGGAGATGTTTTTTACTGGTGTATGATTGCTCTCAGTAATTATATCAAAGTTACCGGCGATCTGAAACTCCTCGACGAGATTTTACCTTACTATCATGAAAATGGAGTTGCCAATGCTGAAAAAACCCCACTTAGCGAACACGTTGACAGGTTGATTAATATGATAGTTTATTCATTTATTCCAGGCACTGCGTTAGTACCCTTTGGCGGCGGTGACTGGAATGATTCCCTGCAGCCTATAAGCAAGGAACTGGCGCAACGTATGATTTCAAGCTGGACAGTTGAAATGAATTATCAGGCCTTTTCTCAATACCGGGTGGTATATGAACAGATCGGTAATACAAGAAAAGCTAAAGAATTAAATGAAATCTGTGAGCAGATTAAATCAGATTTTAACAAATATTTAATAAGGGATAGAGTAGTTGCAGGTTACGGCCTGGTTGAAGAAGATCGCAGTATCAGTTTGCTGCTTCATCCAAGTGATAATAAAACCAATATCCAGTATAGTATATTGCCGATGAATCGTGGTATTATTAGTGAAATTTTTACAAAAGAACAGGCTCATCACCACCAGGATCTTATTGAGCAACACCTGAAAGGTCCTGATGGCGCTCGTTTAATGAACCGTCCTCTCAAATACAAAGGTGGTATTCAAACACTTTTTCAAAGAGCCGAAAGTAGTACATTCTTTGGTCGTGAGATTGGCCTTATGTACGTGCATGAACATATTCGCTATGCAGAATCACAAGCTCGTACAGGCAGGGCAGATGCTTTTCTGAGAGCGCTTCGTCAGGCAAATCCGGTTGCATACAGAGATATTGTGCCCTGTGGCGATATTCGCCAGTCAAATTGTTATTATAGCAGTTCAGATGTCACATTGAAGAATCGTTATGAAGCCGATGAACGATACGAAGAAATAAAAACGGGAGAAATTACTCTTAAAGGCGGATGGCGGGTTTATTCCAGCGGGCCGGGGATTTATATTGCACTGGTTGTTTCACGATTGCTTGGTTTGCGTAGTGAATTTGGAAATATAATTGTTGATCCGGTAATGCCGCATTCTTTAGATGGTTTATCTGCTTCAATTGATTTTATGGGTCATTCGGTGACATTCATATATGAAATAAAGGAATGTTGTTTTGGTCCCAAAGCTATTTCCATTAATGGTAAACCTATTAAGTTCAAGTATGAAGATAACAAATATCGCCAGGGTGGGGCAGTTATTCCAACTGATCAATTTAAAGCAATGTTGAATCAGCAGGATAATACTATTGAGATACAGCTGTAGTGCAGCTCTCGGATATAAAACCCCCGCTTTCATGGGTTCGGTTCTTGACGATAAAAATTCTATTTTTGAATAGTCCGAAAATTAGCGGGACTAACTACTCCCGGTATGTCATCCCAAGTTGGGGATGTCCTTGCTATTGAGCGCCCAGTCTCATTGGACGCGCCGGAACAGCTCACCGGCAAGATCACGAATAGCTTTTTCCGTTTCATTATTTCCATCGAAATAGCTTTCACAAAGAAGGATCCCGGCCATGAGTAACACTGTAACGATTGGGAATCAACCCGGTAAGGGTGTCGGCAAGTTCCTGAAAATAGCAGAAAGTACGATGTTCAAAACCGTCAAGTGAAAATTGCTACTGGATATTCTCGTTTTGACTACTTGTTCCCTGAGAGTAATTGCAGCCTGTTGAAGATGGTAACAGAATCAGGAAAATATAAACGACAAACATTGAAAACGAATGGTTGATCATTTATATCTGGTTAAGCTGATGGATGAATATGAGTGGTTTCAACTGGTTTTTCTTTTGTGAGCAAGGTCGATTCTTTGAGCCTTGTGGCCAGAAAAAAACTCATAATCAGCAGCCCGGTCAGGATCAGAAGAGAATAGGTCATAGACCCGGTACCAGGAGTTTTAAAAAAATCCATTCCGAAAATAAAAGCGATGCCGGAGATTTGTCCCATAAGCATTAAGAGCCCGTTAGAAGTACCTTCAGGTGCCGGGAATGCGATCTCGGCGCCATATTGGAAGCCGATCGGACCGGCGCTTAACAGGAAGAAACCCATAATAAAAGCGGAAATAAGCAGAAGGACATAGCTTGTAGCAAAAGTGATTCCCAAAAGTCCCAGGCTGGAAATCGCCAATGCCACCATTATAAAAGGAACCCTTCTTCGGTAGCGGTCAGAAAGCCAGGAAATTATTGCGGCGCCTGCCAATCCTCCGAAGATCATCATTCCGCCTGTCATTCCTGCTTCGGTGATGGAGAATCCTCTCGGTCTTACGATCTCTTCGATCCAGGTGGCGACAGCATTGAAAATACCAAGACCAAAAAAGAAAATAACCAGTAGCAGAATGTAATTCTTTCGATGCAACATGTTTTTCATTCCATCGAAAACCAGGGACCTTTCTTCCTGACCGGCCGGAGTAGGAGGACGTTCCTTAACCAGTGCAAGGAAAACAATAGCCGCGATTCCCGAAACGATTCCATAGATGATTAACATGAAACCCATGCCGGAATGGATAACCAGGTAAGGAGTAAGCGCCATGCCAAGGATAATGCCAAAATACATGGCCAGGGACCCAAGTCCGGATGCAGTAGCACGCTCTCTCATCGGGAACCACCGGGCAGCTACTGTCGTCATCGCGTTCACAAGAAAAGGCTGACCGATTGCGATGCCTATCTGGGCAACAATTACCCAAGTATAATAGGATCCCATAATTCCCCGCATCAATCCAAAAATACCCGTCAGAACCGCCCCGATACCGACGGCAATTCGGATCCCATAGATATCAATAATCGCAGACGCAGGAATGGAAACCAGAATATACACGACCATAAATACCATGGATAGAAGGCCGATGGAAAGATCAGAAACATGGTAAAAAGAAGCTGCAGTGCCTGTTATCGGGGCAAAGGTGATCCACATCAGTTGGTTTACTGATACAACAAGCATGAATATTGCCAGGATTACCCAGCGGTAAGGGTAAATTTTAATATTTTCTCCGGACATGGTTACTTCTTATGGATCTTTTGGATCCAGGATGATGGTTTATTTGATGATCACCAGTTTGCGGATAATCGTTTCGTTGTCAGTTTTAAGGATGATGTTATATGTGCCTTGAGGCGACTGTGACAGGTCGATCATGTATTCTTTTTCTCCCCGACAAGCTTTCTTCAGGATGACGATACCGCTGAGGTTTTCAACTGTAACATCCAGGTTTCCGTTACTACCCTTTGCAGGAACAATGCGGAAGACTCCTTTTGTCGGGTTCGGGTAGATTTTCAATTCCTGTGAATTCTGCTCACCAATTCCGATAGTTGATTTTGCCTGGGTCACCGTCACATTTTGCTGTATGATGTATGGAGGAACTTGGGGAGAGATGATCTGGATGTGGGCGGTGCGTGGCTGATGGTCAACGTTTTCGGTGAAATTCGCGACGATAGTGCCATCTCCGTTTCCGGAAGCAGTAACCGTACACCAGGAAGTATCTGATGAAGCTTCCCAACTAAGGTTGGAAGTTATGGTGAAACTTGTGTTGCCGGACAGTGCAGAAACATCCTGGTTTTGCGGGGTTGCCAAAAGTATGGGAACCACCCCATCCTGGGTTACGGTAACCATTTGAGATGCAACGCCTGTGGCAGAAACGATAATGGTATCAATGCGTGGGATATATAACCCGTTCGGCTCAAAGGTGGCAATTATGCTATCGTTTCCCGTTCCGGAAAGTGTTACGGTGCACCAGGAAGAATTACTGGTAACACTCCAACTTGTATTGGATGTTACATAGAAACTTGTGTTCCCGGATGAAAGTAACACATTCCTGTTTGGCGGGATGACTGAAAGTATTACAGGTACCCCGTCCTGGGACACAGTAACAACCTGGGTTGCGACGCCTGTACCGCTGACGGTGATTTGTGCAACGCGGGGGGTGACCGATGTGTTTTCGGTAAAGGTCGCGACAATCGTATCGTTGCCGGTCCCGGAGGGGGTTACCGTGCACCACCCTGAATCGCTGGTGACGCTCCAGTTGATATTGGATGTAACGATGAACTGTGTATTACCGGAAGGTGTTCCCACGTTCTGATTTGACGGAGACACCGCGAGAATGGGTACCGCATTGGTCACAAAACTTAATGTGTCGCCTATATAGGTGCCTGATGTACTTGTACCAACGACCCTGAAGAAATATTGAGTTTCTGGTGTCAGAATAGTAAGATTGGCATTGACAGCTACAGGTGTGAATCCCGAGCCTGCAGACTGTGGGGTGGTTGTATTACCAAAGCTTACAGATGTTCCCCAGTCGAAATGGTACATGGTGGCCCAACCGTTGGGATTGACCGTTGCATTTAATGTTGCTGAGGTTACAGATACATCCGTTGCAGGAAGTGTCTGAACAACCGGGATCTGATTCGGATCAAAACCGCCCAACGTATCCCCTGCAATGTTTGTTGGATCCAACCAGTCTTTCAGCCGGGTAGCAGGAGTCGATCCATGTTCCCAGGACATGGCAAACTTTCCATAAAAATCCCAGAGTTGAGAGGCATTGCATGCAGACGGACCACCATGAAGCTGGCCCACGACATGATGGTACTGATCAAACATCGGGGAACCGGATGAACCGGGTTCCGTCACGCCGTCGCTCCAGTTTACCTTCCAGTGTGAATTAGCAGGTGTGCCACTCCATGTATCTGAAGTAAATGGTGTATTAGAATATGATATTTTTTTTATGTCACCGGAAGGATGATGGATGCAAGCGCCAGATGATGCAGCACTATCTTTTTTGTTCCAGCCGGCATAGTAAACGGTATAGCTGGCCGGAGGTATAGAGCTCATTTGCACCAGACAAAAATCAGAATCGGAATATCTTGCTTTCAGTGATGCTCCTGATATTGAATTATAAGGCGGCGAAGATGGAGGGTTTGGACATGTCGGACTCTCCCAGTTGAACCAGAAAACCCAGGTAGCGGGGTTACTGTAACAATGGTTTGCAGTAAGGATATATGGGATTCCATCCTGGCTCGTATTATTTACAAGAGCCCCGGAACAAAAACCATTCCCGCCGCTAACCAGCATACAGGCGGACCTGACCTGATTTTGCCATCCTGCCGCCTCGGGACAGTGAACATTGTTGTTGCAGGAACCCGACTGACCGAAGGACTTGATATAGGCGAAGGCATCCCGGTAACCATGCGTTACCCGGTTTAAATGAAGTTTCCCCGAAAAAGCAGTACCCGCGGGTTCATAATATTCAATGACAATCTCCTCGCCCGTCACCAGGGTTGTTGCAAATACACTGTCCTCCCTGTTGTTAAAATCAGTGAATGCACCGATAACATGCGTCTTATCAATATTGTATACGAACAACGTTGCCCCTGGTGGCAAATGATAATTGTCAAAGGTGAGGTTTATCGTATAGGCACCCGGACACCTTATTCCAAGCCGCCAGATCCTGTCTCCCTTAGGGAAAACATTCCAAATACCAGAATTATTCAGGTCATAACTGACAGGGATATTCTCGCCAAATCTCCAGGGAACATCCTTATAGATCTCATTGAGTGAATCTTCAGCCAGCAATTGTTCTACATCAACTTTTGGCATGATCTCAACGGGCACGTTACCAATAATAAGCGGAGATTTTTGAAAACTTAACGGCAACCCTCCCTGGCTGATCTGTGAAAAGCCGACCAGATTAATGAACGAAAAGGAAATCATTAATAAAACAACATAAAAATTTTTCATAACACGAGGTTTTACAGGTTATTTAGTTTGCTAATCCAGTTGATATCTAGGTAGTAGTAACTAAAGGAATACAGCCACAAAAATAAATAATTTTTCACTAGTCAGCCAACCAACCGGTTATTAATTTCCATTATGAATGATCGATCCAGTTATCTATCATTTTCTGGCCATTGACAGTAATAATCGATTCGGGGTGAAACTGGAGGCCGCAGATATCATAGGTTTTATGTGCGATGGCCATGATCAGTCCTTCTTCCGATATAGCAAGAATTTGCAGCTCCTCCGGGAATTTTTCTTTTCCTACTACCCAGGAATGGTAAAGGCCAACAACGGTATTGCCTTCCACCCCATGGAATAAATAATGACCCGGATCGACAAAAGAAAGCTTCCGTTGTTGCCCGTGAATGACCTGGTCAAGGTTTTCAATAACTGCGCCGAAAAACGCTCCGATCGCCTGGTGGCCTAAACAAATTCCCAGGATGGGTTTTGTCCTGTGAAAGAGTTCCAACAGGCGGTTCATGGCAGGATGCTCATCAGGTATCCCGGGGCCCGGAGAGAAAAGGATCTTGTCGAAATACTGAACCTCCTCAAAAATCAGATTTTCAGGCCGAATAATATTAAAAGTAACTTTGCCATGGTTTCGCAGCAGCCCGGCGAGGTTATATGTGAATGAATCATGGTTGTCGAGCAGCAGTATTTTTTTCATGGTATGCAGTTACTGAACAGACAGGAATCGGAAGATAAAATTACACAATATGCACGGGAAGGGCGTCCTTTCCTTTTTGCTATTAATTTTCTGGGAACAGGTGCCTTCATCCTGACCCCGGAGGAGGCCCGTGAAAATAACATCTTTTTTAATATCAACGGAATTACCAATTATCCTCTCAGGAAAGAGAGTTTACGTCACTTCTCTTTCGCTGCAAAACCGGTAACCCTTGCGGTTTACCAGGAAGCATTTGAGAAGGTGATCGCTGCGTTGAACCATGGAGATACCTACCTGCTGAACCTCACTTTCCCAACGGAAATTGAAACAGACTTATCACCCGAAGAGATTTTCCTTTATAGCCAGGCTAATTATAAGCTGCTGGCCGGTGGGGAATTTGTTGTTTTTTCACCGGAGACCTTTATCCGGATTCATCACAACATAATCTCTTCATTTCCCATGAAAGGAACCATCAGCGCGACGGTACCGGATGCAGCAGAAACAATCCTCGCCGACCGAAAAGAACTTTATGAACACAATACGATTGTTGATTTGATAAGGAATGACCTTGGTATGGTCTCCACCAATGTTAAGGTTGTCAGGTTTCGTTATATAGAAAGGATAAAATCCCTGGATGGGGATCTTCTCCAGGTGAGTTCAGAGATTTCCGGGGAATTGCCCGATGATTATCTTTCCCGCCTGGGAAACATCTTGTTTACCCTCTTGCCGGCAGGTTCTGTTACCGGCGCCCCCAAGAAAAGGACAGTGGAAATTATCCTGGAGGCCGAATCCTATGAACGGGGATTTTATACTGGCATTTTTGGTTATTTTGACGGGAGATCCCTCGATTCGGCCGTGATGATCAGGTTTATTGAGTTTACCGCTGGTGGACCTGTGTATAAAAGCGGGGGAGGGATTACAGCCTTAAGCGACCCGAAAAGCGAATATGAAGAAATGATCCAGAAAGTATATGTCCCTGTTGTTTGAAACCATCCGGATTGAAAACGGGATCTTCATGCATCCCGAAGATCATGAAAGGAGAATGTTACATTCGCGCTCTGCCCTTCTTGGAGCGAAGGACCCATTCTTCCTTCATCAGGTTGTCACGATTCCCAGGGAATTTTCATCCGGGATTGTACGTTGCCGGGTCGACTACGGGATAAAGATTGATGCGGTGAAGTTCACACCTTATAGATTAAGGCCACTCAAAAAATTCCAGGTTGTAGTAAATGAGGAGATTAAATATCCATTTAAATTTTCAGACCGTTCAGCACTGGAATCATTGTTAATGGGAAAGAATACTGCTGATGAGATCATCCTTGTGCAGCGCGGCCTGATCACCGACACCTCATTTTCGAACCTTATTTTTTATAACGGCAGGAACTGGATCACACCTTCCACGCCATTGCTGAATGGTACCTGTCGTCAGCGTTTGATCCGGGAAAGAAAAATAATGGAAAGAAAGATATTCTTCAATAAACTTGATTCCTTCCTGGGATTTAAAATCATCAATGCCATGATCTATCCGGAAGACATGGAAATGATCCCGATAGAAGCCTGCATCCGGCCTTTTTGAAAGTGCTTATTCTTTGTAAAAAAAAAACCGGACGAGTTATCGTCCGGCTTTCCTTGGAAAAAACGGAGGATCATTTTTCTACGCTACTTAATACCGGATTCAGAAATATAACATACAAGTTGAACAGGTAGGTATCGCAGATAGCGAATTTACCTTTCTGAACATCCGGATTACTGCGGAACAATTCAGTTGTATTTCCATTGGCATAGATCAACTGAGCCACCCGGGTTCCAATTACAGTTTTGGATTCGTAAAAATTGTAGAAAATCTTTCCGTAAAGGAGCAATTGGGGAGGAGCGACCGGGATGTTTCTTTCATCGGTCATCACAACAAAAATATTCCTTGTATTGAACGGAATGTCTTTTGGCATGTGAATCTGTACCTTATAATGTACTTTACCGGTTATGGTCTGGTCGTTTCCGGCAATTACTTGTAAAGAAATCATCAGAACACTGATGGCGATGATGGTTTTTGCAATTGTTTTCATGGCGTTTGTTTTTAGGGGTTTTGTACGAACAAAATTATACCCGAACCCGGCGTCGGAGAAATTGATTCCTGCGGAGGACGAGACTCGTTTTGCGGAAAATCCGGAAAATACCCCGCAAAAAATGACACACAAACCCATACGTCTTGATTTTTTGCGGAGACATGTATAAAAAAGTAAGTTTCTCCTGAAAAAATGCAAAACGGAATATTGAAAATAGGATAAATTCACTAAATTTTAATCTGTTTCACACATTTTTTTCAAAAATATTCAGACCGGATTATTTTCTTACTACTTTTGTAACCTGGCAGGAACTGAAAAGTTCTTATCTTAACAAAATGAATCTTATTTGAGTGTATCTTAAATATCCCCGAAATGAAGCAGTTTTTACTCTTTTCCGGAGTGGTACTTATAATGGCCCTTGCTGCCTGCCACAAAAGTTCACCAACCCCAGATAATTCCTCAGGTTCTTTCAAATTCACCAGCCTCGTGACAAAAGACACGGTGATAAAAATTAATGACCTAACCACTATTAATGCTACAGCTAGCGGAGAAGGATTGACTTATACCTGGACAGCTGATTTTGGCACCTTCATCGGTTCGGGTAGCACCGTTCAATGGACTGTATGTCATGCGGATAAATTCACGATCAACTGCACGGTTAAGGATAAAAACAATAACTCCGATACCAGGAATGTCACCATCAGGTCCCATGAATAAATTCGCCGGAGCCCTGTTTCTTATCTTCTTCTGTCTTTTACTCCCCGATATTGCTGATTCACAGTGCTGTTCTACGGGCAGTCCTTCCGGGGCCTCAGAATACATGGGCGTTCTGGGAAAGAATTATTTTCGCCTGGCTACCTTTTACCGTCACAGTTATTCGGATACCTACTACGAAAGCGACAGCCATGCCGATAACAACCCCCTGAAATCGGCCAATTACAATTTTGGTGGATTGACACTCGGATATGGAATCACCAGGCGGCTCACTGTTGAGATCGACTTCGGTTACTTCATGAACAAGACGCAGTTATATCTTAACACCAATATACCCAAACAAACTGGTTTCGGGTTTTCAAACAGTGGAGTCACCCTGAAGTATGGTCTTTTCGTCAAACCTACTAAACAAATCGAACTGACAGCCGGCGCAGGCTTCCGTTACCCTTTTACCAGAGATCCTCAAATGGTTGATAACGTTCAACTGAACCGTGACATACAGCCATCCACCAATGCATTTGGCATTAATGGCATGCTGTTCTTCAGCATCGGGTTCCCGTCTGTAACCATGCGGGTATTTTCTATCAACAGGTACGACTACAATTTTTTCGATAAGACCGATCCTTCGTATCCCACTTTGTATGATTACAAATATGGCAATATCCTTTTGAATTCAGTTTTTGTATCAAAAAAAATCATGAAGTACCTTTTTGCAATTGTACAATTCCGGAATGAATATAAAACCAATGATAATAGAAGACTCAAAGAGACAGGTGAAGTGAGCAACCAAGTGAATACCGGCTATGATATTTTTTATGTTTCCCCCCAACTCAGTTACTCAATTGTTGGTAAGTGGAACGTATCCGTGGGTTTTGACCAGCCGCTTTACAAGAATTACAAAGGTCACCAGCTTACGCCGGCATATTCCTATGCCATAAGCCTTACACGCGATTTCAACCTTGGCCATAAAGCTCCGAAAGTTGAGCCTGCAAGAGTGGATTCACAATGACATCCTGCAATCCTGCAAGACGGATATCAGATGGACTGCCGATAGGGTAATTCAACGCTTTCAGCTATACAGATGGATTGCAGTTTCCCCAATGACCATGGCAGATTATAATTATAAAGATCTCCGTAGGGTCGTTTCAAAAGCGTGATCAGGTAACGGGTATCTTTATCGTGTTCTGATTGTATCCGGGATTCAATTTCCTCCCAGTCGGGGGAACATAATTTTAAAGTGATAAATAATTCGGTTTCCATCGACGACAGCGTGATCGTGTTCAGGTCGTCCGTTAGCAGTTTGTTTTTTGTACGGTTGAGGTGGCGTTCGCCGAATTCGGAAAGTACCTGCATATATTTCCCGAACAGGATGTGTTCATTGAGAAGAAATACGATGCCGGATGAATCAAAAGCCCTCCAGAAGGCAAGGGGGTGAGGTTGGCATAAAAACCTGCCAAGCATAAAAGCCCCGGCAGAAAACCCACTGAGCATATCTTTTTGGCAAAGCCGGATCATGCTTCTGAAAAACAAAATCTTCCTTTCGGTTGAAAGCAAACTATAGATTTTATGCTGGTCCAGGTGCGATCCGATCCCGCTTTTCAGAATTTCCGTACAATAATAATCCATGTGGACATCAAACCAGCCGTTCACGAATTCAACTGCTTTCTGAGGTTGTTGGTCATAATCATTGCGAATCAGTTTGACCAGGTCCGGCAGTGTCATTGCCTCTTCGGTCTTCAGCGTGTCAAGGATCTCCTGGTAAGAACCATAGGCTTTGGCCATATTGATGAATACCTTTTCTTCCTTTTCTTCCATTTTTAGGGATTTGCCTTCCAGGTATTTCTGAAATCGAGCAGGTTTATAATTGGCTTTACCGATATAGATGCAGTGATGCTTACTCGACACCGTGATCCATTCACCCTCCTGGATGATCATCCCGGTATCATTAGTGATGGCATTTTCAGCAAGGCTCATATGATGGTTTTTCAGGTTGATGAAAGCAGGTATGCCATATCCCAGGCAGGCCGTCACCACGTGAATGGCCAATGGGTTCATGCTTAGTATGGCATCCAGTTCACCCATGAAGATGGTTTCCGAGGGAATAAAATTTTCCTTGCAGAGGCAGACCTTCTCTCCTTTTTTTTTCACTTCCAGGGCTTTTGCCATGGAGAAATAGATTTTTGTCGATACCGCGGACCTGGGAAGTACCGAAACACCATAACCGAAAAGTGTCAGGGATTTTAACGAGAGATCATCTATCCGCTCGGAGAAGATCTGGCGCAGATGGTAAGGTCGGATCAGTTGGATCACTCTCTTTTTTGAGATGATTTTTTTTTGGTAAAGGTCGATGGCTGTCAGAAGCGTTGACCTGCCAGTGAGTTCAGACATGTTCAGCTGGAGAATGGCAAAAAGCGAAATCCCTTCAAAGGATTCCACAGCAAACTCAATGGTTGCCGGTGATCTGAGTTTCACTTCCAGTTTTGGCAACATGGGTGTGAAATGATAGATGGCTGGAAATTCCTCCATTATTTCATTACGGTCAAAGTACTCTCTTTGCTCCGCGTGAATGGTCCCGGTCATGATCTCCTCACCGAAAATTTCCCGGACGCTTTCGATCTGTATCCCAAGCCCGGTGCGGGGATGACGGCTGTACAGGACCCCTGGATAAGAATCCTGGTTCCGAACCGTCCATACCATTTTTTGCAGTATCAATGCAGGAAAAGTAACATGTCCCCGCTGAAAAGTATAGATCAGGTCCTGGTTCCGCGTGTAAAAGCTATGCGAAACACCCATAAACCTCTTCACCTGGTAATGTGCATCATGTAAGATCCGTTCGTCGATGTGTTCGATTTTTTTGAAAAGAAAAGCGATCTGTTCTTCTATATCTTCCACAACCGGAACGCAGTTATCTTTCTTTTTACGAAAGAATTCCTGCTCCGAACCCAGGATTTGGCACAAGGACTGAAGATTATTCAGGTAGATTTTATTTGCCACGGGGAGCCCATATTGACGCTCAAGCGACTGAAAGCTGAGCTTTGTAACCCCGACATTAAGGTAGGTCGGCATCAGTCCAGGGATGTAATGTGGAGTTGCCGACCGCATCGCAAAAACCAGGGCATGATCAGGATCTCCCAGCTTTTCGCCCGTCATCTTTTCCAGGTTGGATATGGCAGCCTGGAGACAGGCTTCTCTCACCCGTGCATTTAACTGGTATGATTGTGAAGTCAGCACGCAGAAATCCGGCACAGGATAGCCTTCCTGGTAAAGGTCGAGCAGCACTTTCCCTTTCTGGCTCAAGAGAAGTTCGTCGTAGGGATACGTTGTGGCTGCCGGGACGACCGAATCGTTTTCGATAAAATGCAGCGACCCGAATTTTGATTGCAGCGACTTCAGATATTGGTTCGAGAGGGATTCTCTTTTTTTCCGGGCAATGGCATTATTGTTTAAAGAGGCAATGAGGATATCCAGGTACTGTAATGCCTGTTCCCGGTCGGACTGGCATAGGATTGAGACATCGATATTTCTTAACGGAAACGATCGAAATGTCTGCTCTCCTAGGTTTTTAAATTCCAATTCAGGCATCAGAAAACCGGGAGAACCTCCCGCCACCCCTTCATCAAACGGATGCGAAAGTACCTGCTGAACTGAATAATAATTCGGGTAATAAGCCCTCAGGCGGAATTCTGTTTTAGGTTTTCGGGACATATCCTGAATTGTGGTGAGATGACAGGTATCTTTTTCAAATTTCCGAAAAATTTTGGATCATCCTTCCAAGATATGATATTAATTATTTCTTACTCCCTAAGGACCGGAATAGAAAAATGGCAAAATCATTTTTCTATTTCAGGTTTTGCCATTTTCTCATATTACCAATTTAACAGGTTATCCCCACTTTTTCACAGCTGCACCGATTGCAGGACCTGCTTTCGCAAGATCTTCCGGTTTCATCACCGGCTGGAAATCAATATCTGCATTCAACCATATAAAAAATGGTTCTGCTATCGCAGGAATTTCAGATGCATCGTTCATATTTACGATGATATATGCGCCTCTCTGTCCGTCAATTGTTGTAAAATAGGCCGCTTCTGCCTTTATTTCGGTGAGCAGTTCATTCATCTTTTGTCCAAATTGCGGATTGCTGGTTGCTTCATTACCTTTGTCCACAGGCATCCTGATTTTCATTATATATCTCATATGATTTCTCCTTTTTATTTAGTAACATAATTTTGAATTCATTTATTCTCAAAAGACAATTTCCTAATTAATTCCACAAAGTTAATTCAGAAATAGTCTAAATAAAATTTTTATTTATTTTTTTTTACTCGTACAATCCTCCTTTCAAATCCCGCAGACATCCTTGTCAAATATCCATCCCCTCATTCTTCATTTTGTCATCAGAATTGTGGGCATGGCTCACCCGGGGGGTGAATTCATTACCGGAACATTTCATAAAGTTGTAGAAAAATAAAATTGCCGACAGCGTGAAAGAAACTGCCCCAAACATGGGCCAGTTTCTTCATGATTTGTTCTTCGTCAGCAAAGAGGACTATTTTGAAAGCCTGAAATTAAGGCCTATAGTAGCATAAGCAAAATTATAGCCGAATTCAGCATTCACCCCAATAAGATTGTTGAAGAAATAGGATCCACCAAAGAAAACGGTAGGTAGAAAGCCCAAATGTGAGGATTTTCTTCCTGAGTCATATCCACCATTATTATACATGCTGAACCATGTACCTGCTCCGAAGCCAGCGTAAGTATCCAAACCGGGGACATTCCATCCAAAATGATAAGCCCCTCTGAATACAAAACCCAGGTTTGTCCAACTGTATCTGTATTGGACATCCTTGTTTGATAAATGATACCAGAAGAAGGAGGTGCCAATCTGTCCGCCCAGGCTGATGGTTCCCGGGCCTGCTTTCCAGATGCCGTGATCATAATGAACTACAATGGCCGGTCCAAAGCCGCTGCCACCATAATAGGGAACGCCTGGACCAAATCCGAATCCTAATATGCCGTTGCCTTTGCCTGCAGGATCTAAGGGCCCATTACCACTGAAAGACGGAACAGAAAATCCAGCCATAAGAGCGAGGAAGAGAAAAATTGTTATGCGGTTTTTCATTTTTTTGTTTTTGTTTTTAATTTTAAGTTTAGGAGGAAATTATTGCATTTACGAAAGTATGTCTCTTTATTCCGTGACCAGTTACATCATTTTGGGAATAAGTTATATCATTCACACATTTGAGCGATACCAAGTCGGAACAGGCTTGCAACGCATAGCTTTCTGTTCCGTGTAATTGTTCCGTGTTATTGCTAACTTTACCGGGATTCGTGGGGCTTGGGTCCATACCAACAGAGATGCTACTATCGAATAAAATGAAGATGAAAAAAATTGTGATGCATTACCTGATCGCCTGTTCTCTCCTGGTTTTCTCCTGCACCTCTTCACTCAAATCCTATAATAAAGCGATTAAAAAAGCTCCGTTTGACGTCATCATCGTTCCGGGCATCCCTTACCAGGACCAAAACTGGGCGAGCAATATCATGAAGGACCGGGTGCTTTGGTCCTTTTATCTTTATTCAAAAGGGATCACCCGTAATGTGATCTATTCGGGCAATTCTGTCTATTCACCTTATGTGGAAGGCAAGATTATGGCGATGCATGCCATAGCGCTGGGGATACCACTGGAACACGTTTTCTCTGAAACGAAAGCCGAACACAGCACCGAAAACCTGGTCTATTCATACCGTATGGCAAAGAAAATGGGGTTTGAAAAGATCGCTGTCGCAACCGACCTGTTTCAGTCAACCACGCTTAAAACCTATGCCTGGGACCGTAGCATGCCGGTGGTTTTTATTCCGATTGTTTATGATTCCCTGAATACCTTGAACGTGAATTCCTCTTTATATATTGATCCTTCTTCGGCTTTCGTTGGCGATTTCGTCCCGCTGCCTCAACGAGAGAATATCCTGAAAAGGGTATTGGGAACCCTGGGTCTGGAAATGCGAAAGGCTGAATGATCACAGATTGATCTTATCGATGTGACAGTAATTCGGCCTATCCTATTCTACTGATCTTTTTCAAGGCAACGGAATCAAGGAGCTCCATTTCATTGTCTGTGATCCTGATGATTCCGTCATTCTGAAATTCCCTGAGGACTTTCACAGCACTGTCCTTTGACATAGCAGAAAGATCAGCCAGATCCTGCTTTGAGATCAGCATAGGGAATTTATTACTTTGAAAAATGTCGTTAAAAAGATAAAGAAGCGTATCAGACAAACGGCCGGGCATTTGTTTCTGGGTAAGATTAATTAACCGGTTGTAAGCCGAAAGCGTGTTCCTGCTGAAATCCTTTATGAATTCCTCGGCAAACAGGCTGTTCTGTTTGATGATCTTTTTAAATACATGAATATCAATAAAGCAAACCGATGATTCCATCAGCGCGGTCACAGTATAGTGGTGCATCAGGTCTAAATAGATTCCCGGACCACCGATAAAGTTTGTTGGTTTGACAAGCCTTAGGATAGCATTCCGCTGCTCTATCCCTTCCAGGTATAATTTTGCAAGACCGGAGTTCACAGAAATTACATGTGTCATTACCGTTCCTTGCTTGCGAATGGTCTCCCCGGGCTTAAAGACCACATTGATCCGGTTTTTCTGGACTTGTTCCAACTCCTCATCGGAAAGTAACCGGAATAAGGATGACTTGCACTCACAAGAAATGCAATTCATTTGTGTTTTCTCTAAATAATCTGGCATTTCTTCCCTGTTTTGGTATTTTTGTGAATCATCAGGTATATCTGGTTTATACCTGATGTAAAGGTAAAAAAAAATGATATATATCAATTTTAATACGTTTTCTTTCCTTGTCGGAGAGGAATAATTTCCTGAAAATCGGAGCAATATTCCTAACACTCTTTGGGTAATGCCAATGTGTTAAAATGTAGTTTTGATAACCTGAAAAGGATAATAAATCCCCCTTGAAGATATATGCCTAAATTGTTGATTATAAGTCAGATAAACCTGTGGTTATAATTGTTAACAAGTAAACAAGTAAAATTTACCAGGTATGAAGAATAAATTACCTTCCCGCAGAAAGTTTTTGAAATTGGGTGTTGCCGCCGGGGCCAGTGCCCTGTTTGTTGGAGGAAGTAACATGTTATCCGCATTAACGAATAATGACCCCAAAGAGACCGGAGAGAAAGTCAAAGTCCTTACACAGGATGGAAAGCTGGTTGATGTTGACAAGGGGCACCTCTGCTGCCCGCCGGTGTCAAACAAGGAAGCCCGGCAAGGGATACCGGATAAAAAGATGGTCATGGTCATTGACTTGGCAAAATGCAGGAATGCAAGGAAATGTCTTCAGGGCTGCCAGAGCATGCACATGCTGCCTCCGCACATGGAATGGATCAAATTTTACCTGATGCGCGACACCGAAGATCAGGCACCCTACTGGTTCCCTAAACCCTGTCTGCATTGCAACAATCCTCCCTGCGTAAAAGTGTGCCCGGTAGGGGCTACTTTCAAACGCACTGACGGGATTGTCCTGATCGACAACGATCGTTGCATCGGTTGTAAATTCTGCATGGCTGCATGCCCTTATTCATCGAGGGTTTTCAATTGGGAAGAACCGAAGCTCCCCAAAGTCGCTCACAAGCAACCCTATTCTCCTGAGACGAGCACACCCCCAAAAATCGGAACAGTGAGCAAATGTGATTTTTGTCCCGATATGGTCAGAAAAGGGGAATTACCTGCCTGTGTCAAATCCTGCCCCAACGGTGTTTTTTATTATGGTGATAAAAATGAGGATGCAGTCACCAACGGAACCGACACGGTACTATTCAGCGAATTGCTCGAAAGCAGGGCTGCTTACCGGTTCATGGAAGAGCTGGGTACCGAACCCAGTGTTTATTACCTCCCAGCCGTCGACCGTGCCTTTGATTATAAAACCGGATTTGAAGGATTAAGTGAGGATGAGATCGCCTTATATAAAAAGGAAGCTAAGATTACAGAATAAATTAAGAAAACAATGAACGAAGACGAAAAAACTCAGCAAAACCTGATTGCTTTTAAACCCCAATTGGAAAAGATTAGTAAAAAAGGGATCGCATTGATCGTTTTTCTCTCACTGGTCATTCTGTTTGGCCTTTATTGCCTTTACATACAGGACACCAAAGGTCATATTGTGACCGGTATGCGCGACAATGTAGTCTGGGGGTTATACATCGTTAATTTTATCTTTTTTATAGGGATCAGTTATGCAGGCGCCCTCATCTCCGGTATCCTGCATTTGTTAAGAGTTCCCTGGCGAACACCCATCATCCGGATGGCCGAGATGATCACCGTGATATCTACCCTGATCGGACCTGGATATATTTTATTGTGTATCGGGCGGCTCGACCGGTTACCTAATTTATTACTTTTCGGCAGGATCCAGTCTCCGATCATCTGGGATGTCATTGCCATCACAACCTATTTATCCGGGAGTATCATCTTTCTTTATCTTGCCACGATCCGCGACCTTGCCATACTCCGCGATAACCCGGTAAAGGTTGCAAAGTGGCGCAATCCCATTTATCGTTTTATGTCGGTCAGGTATAAAGATACAACAAAGCAAAAGGAATTGCTGAATGTAGTAACAGACCTGTTATCGATCGTCATCATCCCCCTGGCAATCCTTGTGCACTCCGTCCTTGCCTGGATATTTGGAATGACATTGCGGCCAGGCTGGCACAGTACAATTTTTGCTCCTTACTTTGTGATTGCTGCTGTCTATTCAGGAACCGGGGTATTGATCATGGTAATGTGGGTATTCCGCAAGGTTTATCACCTGGAATCCCATATCACCAAAATCCATTTCAATTACCTGGCAATCATCATGATCGTTTTAGGTGCGCTATACGGGTACTTTACCTTCAGTGAATACCTGACCAGCTGGTACGGTTCGATTAAATGGGATATGGAGGTCCTTTACAGGTTATTCAATCCGGATCAGTATTTTCTTCAGTTTGTATTTGCAGTTTTTATCGGAGTAATGGTCCCGATTATCATTGTTACCGTTCCAAGGTTCAGGAACATCAATTCCATCGCATTTGCTGCTGTCATTGCGGTATTTGCCCTCTGGGTGAAACGCTACCTGATCATCATTCCTACCCTGGAATCCCCTTTGTTACCTATTCACGATCTTCGGCCTGAATTCGTTCACTATTCGGCGACATGGGTTGAATGGTCCCTTACCTTTGCCGGTATTGCCCTTTTTGTGCTGCTGTTCTACCTCTTTTCAAAATTCGTCCCGATAATTCCGATAGTCAGAACCGGTGAAGAAAAGGACTATTCAAGGTTGAGGAAAGTCGTTTTTGAAAACCAGATGAAAAAAGTCATCAAAAAGAATAAAAAAAGCGATATGATTTCAACAGGAATCATCCTATTGCTGATGCTGGTATCTGTGCCCTGTGCCATGGCGCAGGATGAAACCAGAATTAAAACGGTGCTCAAGCTGGAGTATTTCCATGTTGATTCGGCTCAAAACCTCACCGCTACCTTGCAGGCTAAGGTAGAAGGAAGATACCTGCCCCTTCAGGGAATGGAAATTGGTTTTAAATTTCTCCAGGGCAGTACAGAAAAATCTATGGGAACCGCCATGACCAATGAGCAAGGCAATGTGACCTTCTCATTTCCTGATGATATCTTAGCCACCAAAGGAGATAAAGGGGTTTATTCGTTTACAGCATCATTTTCCGGCAAAGACAATTACGACAAAGCTTCGGCAAGCGCTACAATGAAACCGTTGCGGATGGAGATTTCATTTTCTCAGAAGGGCCAGGACAAAATGATTGACCTGAAAGCTTTTGAACCTGGCAAAAAAGTTGACGAATGGGTGCCGGTCGACAAACTCGACATCCAGTTTTATGTTCCACGGACTTTCAGTTTGCTAAAAGTCGGAAAAGGAACAATAACTAATGGTACGACCAGCCTGGAGTTTCCCACTTCAATCCCCGGGAATCAACTGGGGTATCTCACCATCGTGGCGAAAGTTGAAGAAAATGAGATCTACGGGAATGTTGAAGTAAGCGGTACCATCAACTGGGGAAAACCATTACCTTTGACAAAGATCATCAAACGCGGATTGGGCGATACCGATGCCCCGCTATGGATGGTGTACACCCTCATCGTGTTACTTTCCGTTGTGTGGTTTCATTACATGTATGTTATTTTCACTGTTTTCAGGATACGTCATTTAGGTAAATCATAATTATTCACAACAACTAAAAATGGAGGTTTTATGAAATTATTTCAAATCAGGTTAATGACCATTTCAATGGGGATGCTCCTCGTGTTTTCTTTCAGTACCATTATTCAGGCACAAACTGCTGGTGTATGGAATATCCCGGCAAAATATAAACCCATGAAAAATCCGGTATCGAAAAGTAAAGAAAGCGTGGCCAACGGGAAAGACCTTTATGCAAAACACTGCAAGTCATGTCATGGTACTGCCGGATTGGGCGATGGCCCCAAGGCAGCAAGTCTGGATGTAACCTGCAGTGACTTTTCATCCAAAAAATTCCAAGCTCTGGCAGATGGGGAAATTTTCTTTCAGATGTCCGAAGGAAAAGGGAAGATGCCTTCGTTTAAAAAACTGATACCGGAGGATAATGACCGTTGGGGTCTGATACATTACCTCAGGACAATGGCAGCAAAATAAGAAGATTCATAATGTTGCAGGAAAATCAAGATCAACCGGCCACGATCAGTGAATTGCTTGAAAAAGTGAATTCGCTTGAAATGAGAATTGGCAGGATTGAAGAACAATTGGATGCTGCAGTTCAGGGAATGGGAATAATTCGTTCGGAGCGGAACCGACCCGAACAGGGTGACCACACAGAATTTGAAGAGCGTGTGGTGGATAAAAATCTGATCGAATCGAACATTTTCGAATATGGAATGACTTGGTTCGGAAGCCTTGTATTATTATGCGGGATCTGTTTTCTGTCGAACTTTGCTAAAAATTACATGAATGGCACGTTAGCCAGTCTTGTTGGTTATTTGGCGGTGGCCGGTGTGTTTTTCCTTGCATGGTATATCAGGAATTCCTATTCCCATCTCTCTTTCATGCTGAATCTCTGCGCACATCTTCTTGTCTATTACATCACATTGCGTTTATATTTTTTCACAGGAAACCCTGTGATCCCGGTAAAAGGAGTAGTTGTAGCGCTACTCCTTGTTGCCATTGCTGTACAATGCTATTTTGCCATCAAACGTAATTCGGAATTGATGGCAGTCATTGCAATACTGCTGACCTTTGCCACAGCACTTTTCACAGATAGCACCGTAGTTGCTCTGCCCCTGATGATCCTGACTTCCGCATTTTCGGTTTTCTTTCTCATCCGATATGGCTGGTGGCGGTTGATGTTGACATCAATGATTTTTGTATACTTATCACAAATAATCTGGCTGCTGAACAACCCGATCATGGGTCATGTTTTCGGAACTCCTTCCGTGGATTCCTACAACCTAGTATCGTTATTTGCCTATGGGTTGATCTATTCACTTATTCCCATGATAAAGCAAAAAGGAAAGTTTCCTGATAGTGTTTATTCCACCACCATCCTGATGAATGGCATAAGCTTTACAGTGGTTCTTTCCCTGGTGATCATTTCCTGCTACTTGAACAGCTATGTCTGGATTTTTGCTGTAATCTCGATGCTCTGCCTATTCTATTCCATTGTTCTTAAATACAGGATCACCAGGATATTCGATCCGGCCTTTTATGCGATTTACAGCTTTATGGCATTGAGTGTCGCAGTTTATGACTATTCAAAACTACCGGATGCCTACTGGTTGCTGGCATTGCAAAGTCTCCTCGTACTCTCATGGGCATTGTGGTTCCGTTCAAAAATCATCGTGGTTATGAATACGATCCTATTCTCCGGTATCCTGGGCGTCTACCTGGCTTTTTACCCTTCAGTCGACAAAGTGAATATTGCATTTGTGATTACAGCCTTTATCAGTGCAAGAATAATAAACTGGAAGAAAGAACGGCTTACGCTGCAAACAGAGATGATTCGGAATACCTACCTGATCGCCCTCTTTTTTATTATGTTGTTTGCATTGTACCATCTAGTACCGCCACAATATGTCGCCCTTTCGTGGACAGCCGCAGCCGTTTTTTATTTTATCATGAGCCTGACCCTGAAGCTCATCAAATACCGGTGGATGGCCATTGCCACGGTATTGGTCACGGGGTTCTACCTCTTCTTTGTTGACTTATCACATCTTGAAACGGGTTACAGGGTGCTGGCATTTCTTTTCCTGGCAGTGATTTCCCTCGGGGCATCCATGTATTTCACAAAAAAGGTACGAAAAAAATTACATCCGGGAAACGAGTGAAATTGAACACCAATCCCACTAAATCATTCTTATTACGCCACCGATCAGCAACTTTAAACCTTGCTTTCGGTTTATATTCGAACCGGTTATGGATAGGGTTAATGGGTGGACTGGTTATCATAGTCTTGCAATGTCATAGGTTCGCTTCCGGCATTCGTTATTCGGTCTACTTATGCATAAGCTAAAGTGTACAAATTTATATTGTTTTGAACTCAATTATTTTGAAATTTTAAATCATTTTTATTACTTTTGTGAATTATTACACAAGTTTTATTAATCATTTTCAAATAGATGTAGCGGGTTCATTAATTACCGGTTTACATCTATTTACTAATTAAAACTTGTCATTCTAAAATTGTTTTTATTTCTCCTAATAAATCTACACAATCATATGCCAAAGAAAAATAAAAAAGATCCATCACGCCGTGATTTCCTTATCAAAGGACTCAATATTGCTGCTGGGACTCTTCTGGGAGGTGGAATCCTGGCTTCCTGTACGAAAGAACCGGAACCCCAGGGAACGGGTGAAAAAATAAAAGTTCTCACCGCTGACGGACAACTTATGGAGGTTGACAGGGGACATGCCCTATGCTGTAATGCGCCTACTTCAAAAGAAGTGAGAAAAGGAATCTCGGGACGCCATTTTGTGATGGTTATTGACCTTTCACGATGCAGGAATGCAAGGGCCTGTGTCAATGCATGCAACAAAATGCATTTTTTACAACCCGGGCATGAATGGATAAAGGTCTTTCTAATGCAGGATTCAGATGACACATCACCTTACTGGATGCCCAAGCCCTGTTTTCATTGCGATGCCCCTCCCTGTGTGAATGTTTGCCCGGTGGGTGCATCTTTTAAACGTGAAGACGGAGTTGTTCTTATCGATAACATGCGCTGCATCGGGTGTAAATTTTGTATGGCAGCCTGTCCATATTCATCCCGCGTTTTTAACTGGGAATCTCCTCCTGTTAAAGTGAGTGCAAAATTTTCTCCTGAAACAGGTGTTCCCCAAAGAAAAGGAACTGTCGGGAAATGTGATTTCTGCCCCGATTCATTTGCTAACGGGATATTACCGGATTGTGTTACGGCTTGTCCGAATGGGGTTTATTTTTTCGGTGATAAAAATGAAGATGTAGTCACCAATGGACAAGAGTCTGTCCGTTTCAGCGAGCTGGTAAAAGATAAAGCTGCTTACCGGTATATGGAAGAACTCGGTACACGGCCAAATGTCTATTATCTGCCTCCTGTCGACAGAAGGTTCCCTGTCCAGGAAGGATTTGAGGATATACCCGAAAATGTTAAAAAAGGCTACGAGGTTAAAAGAGCTCATCTGAAAAAGTTTAAATTCTAAATTATCTGATTATGAATTCACCAGAACTTGCGCAGAAAAAACTTGTAGAAGTCATATCCCGATATGATAAACCTACCGTATTGGGTAAAATTATGTTCATCTTTTTTTTCCTGGTGCTGCTATTTGCAATTTATGCATTTATTACCCAGACGATCAAAGGTCAGATTGTAACAGGCATGAGGGATTATGTTGTTTGGGGTATCTATGATGTAAATTTTATCTTTTTCATCGGGATCAGTTATGCCGGGGCCATGATATCAGGAATACTTCATCTGCTGCATGTGGAATGGAGAAAGCCCATTATCAGGATCGCAGAAATGATCACGGTCATTTCTGTCATTATCGGCCCGGTCTTCATTTTGGTTGAGATGGGACGGCTGGACCGCATTTTTAATATTTTCACTCATGGAAGAATCCAGTCTCCTATCCTTTGGGATGTCGTGGCAATTCTGACCTATCTTTCCTGCAGTATCCTCTTCCTTTATCTTGCGTTAATAAGGGATTATGCGCTGCTCAGGGACAATACCGTATTGAAGATTTCAAAATTTCGCCGGTATTTTTACAAGAAACTTGCCGCGACTTATATTGACCTGCCTCAACAGAAAAAATTCCTGAACCGGGCGCTTACCATAATGTCGGCGCTAATTATTCCCCTGGCGGTTCTGGTCCACTCTGTATTAGCCTGGATTTTCGGCATGACGATACGCCCCGGCTGGCATAGCACCATTTTTGCTCCTTATTTCGTTGTTGCCGCAGTCTTTTCTGGTACTGCAGTATTAATTATTGCCATGTGGTTTTTCAGGAAATTTTATCATCTTGAAGAATATATCCTGGAAAAACATTTTAAGTATATCGGAACGATTCTTCTTGTACTCGCCGCCTTATACGGGTATTTCACATTCAGTGAGTATCTGACGGTCTGGTACGGGTCGGAGACCTGGGAACTGGAAGTCGTTTACAAATTGTTCGATTTTAGCGCCTATGGAGCATGGTTCTACCTTGCTGCTTTTGTTGGCGTATTGGTCCCCATGATCTTTACAGGTTTACCCTTCCTGCGAAACATCAATACAATTACGATAGGTTCTGTTGTGGCCGTAATCTGTATGTGGATCAAACGTTACCTGATCATCGTCCCTACCCTTGAAACGCCCTTGCTGCCCTTACAGGACATCCGGCCTGAGTATGCTCATTATACTGCTTCCTGGGTTGAATGGACATTAACCGCGGGAGGTATAGCGACATTTTGCATGTTCTTCATGATCTTTATCAAGTTCATGCCAATCATCCCGGTTGCTGATATTGCAGAGGTATCTGAGAAAAAAGAATTTATTTCTGAAAAACTTTAATTTCATGAGACAAAAGAAGATAGTTCCGGTCCTAATCATTTTAACACTAATTACAGGTTTCATCCAGACAGCTTTTGCAGGAGATTTAGTTACCCCAAGGCTTGATGGGACCTATGAAAAAATGCCTGATGGTACAAAAAAGATTTCCGTGTCCCTCTCGGCCAGTATAGATGACAAACGCGTATATATTGAAAATGCACCGCTGCAGGTCAGTGCAGAAAATGAAACTGGGAAAACGCTCCTTGGTTCTGCCGTTACCAACCTGAAAGGAAAGGCATTCTTTGAAATCAGTCCCGGAAAATCCATTCCTGAGGACAAGGAGGGTTATTATACGTTTGTTATCCAGTATGAAGGAAATCAAAAGTTTAACATTACCTCCAAAACGATACGGGTCAAGGAGTTATTCATGGAGATCTCCTTTCCCAAAAGTGATTCTATAATTAATGTACAGGTAAGTGTATCTGCAAAAAATGACAAAGGGGTGAAGGAAACAGTTCAGGATATCCCGGTTGAATTTTATGTAAAACGGTTATTCGGCTTGTTCAAATTCGGAAGTGAGAAAACGGATGCATCAGGTTTATGCACTGCTGAATTTCCCAAAAGTTTACCGGGAGATACCACAGGAAAAGCGATAATTGTCGCTAAAGTTCTTGACAATGAATTCTATGGAACTGTTGGTGCATCAGTGGATTTTAAAAAGGCAACCCCATTGATTCTTGAGCCGAAACAAAAGCGGGGACTTGGCGATACCGATGCACCTCTTTGGATGGTCTATACACTGCTTGTCCTGTTGACAGGAGTGTGGTTCCATGTCATATATGTCATCGGACTCGTCATCAGGATTAATATAAAGGGAAAGAAAGCGCTTAAAAAAACAATCATGACAGAATAAATTTGCTTGCTTTGTCAATACGAAGGCTATTTTGCTTATCTTTCTCCCGGCGAATTACTCTATTGGGTTTGTTATTTTGATGTTTCAACTTTTTTCTGTTGTTTTTAAACTACTTAAAACTTAACCCATGAAAAAAACTAATTACTTTTTCCTGTCTGCAGTCATTGTACTGTTAGCATTTACTTACACCGGTTGCAAAAAGAGTTCAAGTACAGATACAACTACCGGTGGTAATCCTACTCCAATGGGAGATGTTGGTAATACCTTTATGGGTTCAATTACCGGAATGACCAATTTCAGCGCACTTATTAAAAGCAACACGAACGGAATCTCGACTATCGGGTGTACCGGCACGATTACTGATCCTGCAATGAAAACCGTTGTAGGCATGCTCAATTCTAATTCATTGATGAACATTAACTCTTCAACTGGTGTTTTCACTGTTGATCTGAAGGTAAAATTCACGGATACTGGTATTGTGGAATATTTTTCGAAGGATGGAAGCGGGTCAACAGTGAGCAGTTTCAGCGAAGTAGTCGGTGCTAAATATACTTGCAAGAGCGCCGAGGGCCTTACTTACACCAGGGAAGTTACCGCCAAGTCCACAATCGATGATTTTCCGTATAATTCTATGTATATAAAAACCACGACAATCAAGGAGTTGAGCACATATCGTGGAATTGATAGAATTGAGTACAGGACCAATCATAAATTCGGGCTTGTGAATATTACTGTTTATTTGCAGGATGGTTCCTATTATAGTTTCCCCATCTATAGCACGAAGCTGAACCAATAGACCGGATGAAATTCCCATGTTTTCCGTATTCATTAAGATGGATCGGTTATATTTTGATTGTACCCGGCTTGGCCTTTGGTTACTTATGGAGTTTTTCCGGGTTTAAACCTGAATGGCTGAGTGTTCCGGTTTTCGCTGTTTATTCTTCCTATATTAAAACCGTGACATTCAATATGACAAGGACAAACCTGACAGATGAGCTGGCAGCGGTCCTATTGTTAACAGGGGCTTTATGGCTGGTATGTTCTAAAGAAAAAACGGAAAGCCCGGAAATAGATTTACTTCGTTATAAAGCATTCTTCTTTTCTGTTTTGCTGAATTCGGGGTTTCTTCTTTTCAGCATTCTATTCATTTTCGGGATCGGATTCATTAATATAATGATCATTAATCTGTTTTCACAACTTGCATTTTACCTTCTGATTTTCCGGTTCCTAATGAAACGGCAGGACTGAATAATCTGCTAGTCGAACAATCCCGTCTCAAGTAATAGTGATGCCCGGGGTTCATACCGGTAATTGAAGAAATGGTGCCATTTCCTGATCCTTCAGGCGCCTTAGTTGGAAAGTTACATTTACTTCAAAAAATCACATTGATAAAAAGCTTTCATTCTTCATTTTTCATTAAAAAACTGCTCATATAAACGAAGAACCAGATGCGGCAAGTGACCTTAGGCTGATCAGAAATTATAAAGAATGTCTCCACACACCTTGCCCATTCGTTCCGGCGAACAACCACGGACCATTTACAGCAACACAATATACCCATAATTTGGCTGGCAACCCGTCATTGATCGTGAACCATGAGTTTCCCTGATCTCTCGACATATAAACGCCATTCTCGGCTGTGGCAGCAAAAAGGTCGTTTCCATGTGCTGCCAGGCCATAAATCACTTTGCCATTGAGTTCACTGCCCGCAATTCCCCATGTATGGCCATCATCTCCTGAAACATATACCCCTCCCGAAGAGGCTACGTAAAGCCGAGATCCGGACTGAACAATAGAAGTATATGCCGTGAGTTCAGGTAGGCCGGCACTCATGGAGGTCCATGTCTGCCCATTATCTGAAGAAAATAAAACACCCCCGAAGAATGTTCCCGCATAAATGCCATTATCATTGATATAAAAACACATTGCATAGAAGTGGTCCTGAACGGGCAGGGTTGCATGTGTCCAGCTTTCACCCCCATCATGGGAAACAAATATCCCGTAGGAATATGTTCCTGCATATAAATTGGTTCCGTTTCCGGCGACACATGTTACTGTGCTATATTCATCTACAGGGATTCCGTGGCTTTTTTTTGTCCAGGTCCACCCACGATCGGCAGAAACATATACACCGCTATCGGTTGCTGCCAGCATATCTGCTCCATTCCAGGCTATCGAGCCAACGTTATTGGTTGGAATACCGCCGAACAGAAAATTCCAGTTCTGTCCGTAATCGGAAGTCGTGAAAATTCCGCCGGTCATATAGGATGCGCAGGCAAACACATCGGATCCGTTAGCGCAGAGAGAATGGATATAAGTTATGGGCAAGCCTATTGCCGACCAGTTTTGACCGCTGTTCACTGACATATATACTCCACTCGGTGTTCCTGCAAGGAAAGTTGTCCCGCTCACAGCCACGGATTCAATTCTTGGATCCGCCAGTCCGGCAATAGCCTCTGTCCAGCTGGCTCCGTTATCTTTGGAATAAAATAACCCGGAATAACCTCCAGCCAGGATGGTTATTCCATCAAATGACAGATGACTGATGGCATGGTTATTTAGAACGGCAGTGCTAGTAATCGACCAGGTATTGCCATGATCAGAAGAAACGAATATCCCATCACCTGTACCTGCATAAATCCTTGTATCGTTGGTCGCAATTGAGTAAACGTGAAGATTTGTCAATCCATTAATCGAAAGGGTGTAGGTCTGTCCGTTGTCTGTTGATTTATAAACCCCATTGTTATCAGTTGCAACAAATATATCACCACCCAGGAATGTTGCTGCCTTGATACCCCAACCGGGAATATCTCCTCCACTCTCTTTCCATGTCAGGCCGTTATCGTTTGAAATGAAAATGGGACCATAATTATAGGTGCAAAGAATAATCGTTTGCCCACTCCATGCCATAGTAAGTATACAACAGGTGAGCAAATCTGATCCCAGCTGGGTCCAGGTTTGTCCGTTATTCGTTGAACGGTATACACCAGCTCCTGCTGCCATTATTGTATCATTATGGATGAGGGTAGCTGTCATTGATCCATAGATTGATATGCTATTGCTTGAGACCGACCAACTATGCCCCAGGTCAGGAGAAATATACATGCCGCCCTGGGAATTCCCGGCAAAAATCGTGGACCCAGTGATGGCAATACTTTCGATCAATCCATTACACGGCCCGTTCGTTTGTTGCCAGCTTCCCGCAAGGTTACCTGAATTACCATTGCCGGTATTGTTTTTCTTGCAGGAAGTGAAACAAAAAAATGAACAAACAAGAAAGACTCCTAAAGTATAAAATATGAATTTCATCATGTATGAGTGTATTAAGCAAATATAAATAAAGATAAGTTACACCCTGTCCTTCCTTGTTCATTTATGTGGTCAACATTTAATGATAAATTTCTGCAGCTCTTCTGTCTGAGCCGTCAGAATGACCTGCATCGACTCAGGATTCCTCTGGTCAGGGTCATATGGCACCCGCTCATGGGCAATACGAATCTTGTTGTTATTGAACAACCCGATCAGCCATTCCTCGTTGTACCAGCGAATAATGATCTTCCCGCCCGAAAGATCAACCTGGGCCAGAGAATGCGTGGCTACAAGATGTAACCCGGCAAGATCGTTCTGGCAGGAAATATCCATAGGAAGAAAATCCAGGTAGAGCTGATCCTCAAGCCGGAAAAGGTGAGCGATATAATGGGAAGTCCCTTTGTTATCAGTCAATGAAATGTCATAGGATTTATCAGGAGCATTTGGTTTTAACAAGCCTGTTATCCGCATATGCTGCCGGATCTCCCAGGCTGCTGAATCCTTGTCTGTCCAGTTGCCTAAAAGCTCCTTATTAAAAAGAATATCTTGTTCTGTGAAGAACGGATGAAGGGATTTTACAAGACAGCCCTGGAGAAAGAAAATCAACAGGAGCGATAACAGGATGATACGTGTTTTCATTTTAATTGTTTTTGGTTTCGGATACAAAGAAATCATGATTCTCAGCCCTGGACAAGTTTTTTCGTTAAGTAACATCCCATCTTCAATGAACGGCGGAGTAGGTGTGGGTGTGGGTGTGTGATTTTTTAAATTTTTACACAAATTAATCGGAACTTTGCAGTTAACCGCTATGAAGCACTAAATGAGTTTATCCTATGATAGAAACGATCAAACTCGGAACCCTTCGCTGGTCGCATCTTTTCCGGCCTACCGAAGAAGAATTACAGGGATTGCAGGATTACTATCACTTTCATCCCCTCGATATTGAAGACTGCAAAAGCCCGATAAACCTGAGGCCAAAGATCGACATCTACCTTGATTATCATTTCCTGATCCTCCACTTTCCATCCATGGAAATACAGGGTGAATTTATTGAACCCAAAGAGATCAAGGTGTTTTGGGGGAAGGATTTCCTGATCACAATAGGCAAATCGCACTGGCTGGTCAAGGAAATGTTCAAGCAGGAGCAGAATGAAGCGCTTGACGGACAAAAGATGGCGATTGGATCCAGTGACGCATTGTTGTACAATATCATTGAATACCTAATGGAAGATACGCAGAAATTGGTAGCATTGGTCGATAAGTCAGTGGATGAATGCGGGAAAGAACTGTTCAGCAGGAAACCGGAAAAGACCATTGAAAAGATATCAATCACCCGGAAAAATGTCATCCTTCTCAATACGATCTTCAAGCCCCAGATGAGCCTCTTCAACAAACTGCAAAGCGGCACCATCAAGGGGTTTGCCGACAACATGGAAGATTACTGGGGAAATATCATGGACTCATATCAGCGTGCGTGGGACATCATCGAGGACGACCGTGAACTGATCAGCGGGTATTCGAAAACCTTTGATTCCCTGCAGGTCAACAAGACCAATGAAGTTATAAAGATCCTGACCTTGATCTCTTCTATTCTCCTTCCCCTGACCTTTATTGCCAGCCTTTATGGGATGAATATAAAACTGCCGATCCAGGATCACCCGGAATCTTTTTTGATCGTTGCAGGAGTAATGATCGGGATCGCCCTTTTAATGCTGATCTATTTCAAACTCAGGAAATGGATGTAAATCAATGATTCCTGTTCATGACTTCCGTCTGGCGTTGGATGGATTCTTCGTGCAGCGTTTCCAGCAGTTTTAACAGGAATTCCCTTGACAAACCTATTCGTACGCCCGTATCCACGCGGTCGCGAATGATCTGGCTCCAGCGTTTCAACTGGAGAATAGTGATGTTGTTTTCTTTCTTGTATTTCCCGATATCTTCCACGATCTTCATTCGCCGGCCGAGAATGTCGATCAGTTCTTCGTCCAGTTTGTCGATCTCCGAACGAAGTTCCTCCAATTTATTTTCAAATTCGATAGTCCCATATTCCTCGCGGATGACCAGGCTTGAAATCAACATTTTCAGGTTCTCAGGAGTGATCTGCTGCTCTTTATCCGTGAGTGCCTCTTCCGGCCGGATATGGGCTTCAATCATCAGTCCGTCCATTTCAAGGTCGAGCGCTTTCTGTGCCACAGGGAACAGCAGACTGGTTTCCCCGCAGATATGGCTGGGGTCAACCAAGACAGGAAGTTCGGGATACAATCGTTTAAGTTCGATTGGGATCTCCCACATGGGGGAATTCCGGTAAGGGGTGTGGGCAAAAAATGAAAATCCGCGATGAACGGCAATAAGTTTCCGGATACCGGCTTGGTTAAGCCTTTCCAGAGCCCCGATCCAGATCTTGATGTCGGGGTTCAGTGGGTTTTTGACCATTACAGCAATATCGACTCCCTGCAGGACTTCACTGATCTCCTGGATCGAAAAGGGGTTTACAACAGTGCGGGCTCCAATCCACAAGATATCGATCCCGTGGCTGAGGGCTTCTTCTACATGCCGGGGATTGGCAACTTCTACCGTGGTGAGAAGGCCGGTTTCGGCCTTCACCTTCGCCAGCCATTGAAGTCCGCGCTTGCCCACGCCTTCGAAGGAACTCGGTCGTGTGCGCGGTTTCCAGAGCCCAGCCCGGAAAACCCTGACCTGTGGGATCTTTGCCAGTTCCCTTGCCGTGGATAATACCTGTTCTTCCGATTCGGCGCTGCAGGGACCGGCGATGACGAAGGGAGGCGATACCACCGGTAACCAGCTACTCATGGGAAGTATGTCAGGGAAAACATTCATAGTACAGGTGTTCTGCAGATTTGCTCTTCGGATCTCTTTCAGGTTGAATTCAGTTGTAAAAGTAACAAAAAAAACCCTTTGCCAGGAACCGGTATTTCCCGTAATTTTACACGATCAACAACGATGTTCAAATGGAAAAGATGCAACAGGCAAAAATACGGGATCTGCTAAAGACAAAGGAAACAGGAAAAGAATGTTTGGTCAGGGGATGGGTCAGGACGAAAAGGGGGAATAAGAACATCAACTTTATTGCCCTCAACGACGGTTCGGTCATTCATTCTATTCAGGTTGTGGTTGAAGTTGCACAGTTCAGCGAAGAGTTGCTGAAACAGATCACTACCGGCGCCTGTATTGAAGTAAAAGGAACACTTGTTGATTCACCTGCATCGGGACAACCTGTCGAGATCCAGGCAAAAGAGATCATCGTCTTCGGAACTTCTGATCCGGAAACCTACCCCTTGCAGAAAAAAGGACATTCCCTGGAATTTCTACGCGAGATTGCCCACCTGCGGCCGCGTACCAATACCTTTGGCGCCATTTTACGGATCCGCCATGCGATGGCATTTGCCATTCATAAATATTTTAATGATAACGGATTTTATTATCTCCATGCACCCATCATCACCGGATCGGATGCAGAAGGTGCAGGGGCACTGTTCCGCGTTTCCATCCTCGATCCGAAAAACCCTCCTTTGAAACCCGATGGTTCAGTAGATTTTAGTGAAGATTTTTTCGGTAAAGAAACCAAGCTGACGGTCTCAGGGCAACTCCAGGCAGAACTTGGTGCGCTGGCCTTGTCGCTGGTATATACATTCGGTCCTACTTTCCGTGCCGAAAATTCGAATACACCCCGCCACCTGGCCGAATTCTGGATGATCGAACCGGAAATGGCGTTCTACGATATCGTGGATAACATGGACCTGGCGGAAGATTTCCTGAAATATCTCATCCGGTATGCCCTTGAAAATTGCATGGACGACCTGGAGTTCCTCAACAAAATGTACGATATTGAACTTATTGAAAGGCTGAAGTTTATCACGGAAAACGACTTCATTCGCCTGGGTTATACCGAAGCGGTGGATATCCTTAAAGCCTCCGGACAGCAATGGGAATTCCCGGTTGACTGGGGAACCGACCTGCAGGCGGAACACGAACGCTACCTGGTTGAACAGCATTTTCACAAACCGGTGATCCTGACCGATTATCCGAAGGAGATCAAGGCGTTCTACATGAAGATGAATGAAGATAACAAGACCGTTCGTGCCATGGATGTGCTGTTTCCAAAGATCGGGGAAATCATAGGTGGTTCCCAGCGTGAAGAAAATCTGGAAAGGCTTAAAAACCGTATTCATGAACTCGGCATTCCCGAGAAGGATATTTGGTGGTACCTGGATACACGGAAGTTTGGCACCGCGCCACACAGCGGTTTCGGGCTTGGATTTGAAAGGCTGATTCTTTTTGTAACCGGGATGAGCAATATCCGTGATGTGATCCCGTTTCCGCGCACGCCAAAGAATGCGGAATTTTAATCTATAAAGACCATCGATTTCCCAAAATATTCTAAATTTTTTTTAAATAATCCTATTACCTTTTCGAATAAAACCGATTAAGGGGAAATACAACCTTTGTGTGCATTGTGGTTAAATTATTGTCAATCAATTTCCGAAAAATTGAAAATCCCCTCATCAGTATTTTGTTTTATCTTTACAATGAAAATATGACGATGGAAAAACGCTGGGTACTCAAGGAATCAAGTGACCGGGAAGTCGTGAAAACCCTTGCCCAGGAACTGAACATCGACCTGAACCTGGCGAATCTGTTAGTACAGAGGGGAATCACCACTTTCGAAGAAGCCAGGTCGTTTTTCCGGCCATCCCTTTCAAATCTTCATGATCCTTTTGAGATGAAGGATATGTCGGCTGCCATCGACCGGATCGAAACAGCCATCCGGGGGAATCAGAAAATCCTGGTATACGGGGATTATGATGTTGACGGTACTACGGCAGTTGCGCTGGTGTATACGTTCTTCCATAAGTTTTATGATCAGCTGGATTTTTACATCCCCGACCGTTATTTTGAAGGGTACGGTGTTTCGTTCAAGGCAATCGACTTTGCCGCCGAAAACCGGTTTTCTCTTATCATTGCCCTGGATTGCGGCATAAAAGCAGTTGAAAAAGTAAAGTATGCAAATGAAAAGGGAATTGACTTTATCATCTGCGACCATCACCGCCCGGGAAGTGAACTTCCTCCTGCTTGCGCCGTGCTGGATCCCAAACGTGCAGATTGCACCTATCCTTACAAGGAATTATCGGGTTGCGGTATCGGTTTCAAACTGATCCAGGGCTATGCACAACACAACAACATCCCTTTCGATGACCTCTCGCAATACCTCGATCTGGTTGTTGTGAGCATAGCTTCCGATATTGTCGATATCACAGGCGAAAACCGTATCCTTGCATATTATGGGTTAAAACTGATGAATATTCAGCCGCGTCCCGGACTGGAAGCCATCCTCCGGTACAGTAATGTTCAGAAAAAGACTAACGGGAACGGTGAAGCATTTTTCAATAAAGAGTTAACGATCACCGACCTGGTGTTCCTGGTTGGCCCCAGGATCAATGCTGCAGGACGGATCGAAAGCGGACGGAATTCCGTCCGCTTACTTATTTGCGAGAATCTTGAGGAAGCCTTACACCTGGGTGAAAAGATCGATAATTACAATACCGAGCGGAAAAACCTGGATATGCTGGCCACACAGCAGGCCATCGAGATGATCGAACTGGATGAACGACTGAAAACTTCAAAGAGCACGGTCATCTTCAACCGCGACTGGCACAAAGGGGTTATCGGGATCGTTGCTTCCCGGCTCACAGAACATTACTACCGGCCTACTATCGTTCTTACGCTGTCGGGTGAACTGATCACCGGGTCCGCTCGCTCTGTAAAAGATTTTGATGTGTATGATGCGATCGATTCCTGCAGCGACCTCCTGGAACATTTCGGAGGGCACAAATATGCGGCAGGATTATCCCTGAAGCCGGAGAATTTACAGGCGTTCACCGACCGTTTTGAGCGCGCCGTTACAGAGAAATTAAACGGGAAAGAATTGATTCCCGAGATTGAGATCGATACCGACCTTCCCCTCAGCAACATCAATTCGAGGTTTTATAACATCCTGCGACAGTTTTCCCCATTTGGACCGGGCAATTTGTCACCGCTGTTCCGGACCGATGGAATCATTGATGCGGGCGGATCACGGATTGTAGGGAAGAACCACCTGAAGTTGTATATCGTTCATCCCGAAATTTCCGGCGGGCCTTTTTCTGCAATCGCATTCCAGCAGGGAAATAACTTCGACAAGATCGAAAAGGGAATCCCTTTCAACATTTGTTATCATGTGGAAGAAAATGAATGGAACGGAAACGTGTCCCTTCAGCTGAATGTCAAGGATATTAAATTCGGGGATTAAACTTTACAATTTCCAAAACAAACACCCATCCGGTTTGCTTTCTCGATCAGGGTATGATCGAGGGGCACTGTGCGTAATTTTCCACCCACTTCTTTCAGGGGAACCGCCATGATGCTGTCGTTGCGTGAGGAGACCATCATCCCAAACCTGCCTTCTGCAATGAGTTCAACGGCATATGCGCCATATCGTGTTGCCAGGACACGGTCCATGGGAGAGGGACTTCCTCCGCGCTGGATATATCCCAGGATGGTTTCACGGGTCTCCAGGCCGGTACGGTTATTGATCTCCTGCGCAATGTAATGGCCAGGTTTCTGTCCTTTTGGGCAGGAGATTCCTTCAGCGATCACCACGATGGAATAAGGCTTCTTATTCACCGCCCTTTTCTTCAGATATTTGGCAACAACATCAATATCATATTCAATTTCCGGCATCAGAATCACATCTCCTCCACCGGCCATCCCTGAATATAAAGCGAGCCATCCTGCGTGGTGTCCCATCACTTCGATCACCATGATGCGCTTGTGGCTGTTGGCAGTGGTGTGAAGCCTGTCGATGGCCTCCACAGCTATCCAGAGCGCGGAATCAAACCCAAAGGTGACATCCGTTCCCCACACATCATTGTCGATGGTTTTCGGGATCCCGATGATGTTCAGTCCTTCTTCCGCCAGGAGGCTGGCCGTGCGTTGTGTTCCGTTACCCCCGATGCAAACCAGGGCATCCAGCCCCATTTCTTCGTAATGCTTTTTGATCAGCTTTGGCTTATCAATGCTGTTGAATGCGGCACTTTTTTTAAATGGATTTTCTCTCGATGTCCCGAGGATGGTCCCTCCCAGGGTCAGGATTCCGGAAAGCTGGTTCTCATCTAATTGTACATATTCCTGGTTGATCAGCCCGAGGAACCCGGATGAGATGCCAATGACCTCCATTCCGTATTCGAGGATGGCCGTTTTGCCAACTCCCCGGATGGCTGCATTGATCCCGGGGCAGTCACCTCCTGCTGTCAGGATCCCGATGCGTTTTGGTTTTCCTGGAGTGGCCATACTATTTTAACTGAAATGTTCCTGAACCAATCTCTTTGTCATCGGTATACACTGTAACGGTATATGTACCTTTCATGGCCGGCTTGTCATTGTCTTTCTTTGTCCATTTAACACAAAGATTTATCGATTTTCCTTCATACGAAATATCTTCGCGAATAGAATAAGGAAGGGTTTGTCCGTTAAATGTAAATGTATCGTATTTTGTCTTTGTTACAACAACTTTATCGGGCCGGCAGATACAAATGTAGAGGTTTTTCTTACCTGGTTTTACCAAAGGATTTTCACCAATGGTGAAGCAAACTTTAACCCGGTCGGTGCGGCTGGCTTTATCGGTGGAACTTTCTTTATCCCCGCCTTTCAGTTTAAGCGCCGTTGCACTTACATCGTAGGCCTTGAGGATAGCAGCATTGTTTACCCTGGCTGTCAGTTCTTCTTTGTCTTTGACCAGCGATTGTGACTTGGTTTGTTCATTCCTGAAATCTTGCCGGATCTTTTCGTTTTCGGCGTGCAATTCCTGGTTCATGGTATAGAGTGAATCCATCTGCCGTACATATCCCTGAGCTATGATCTGCAGCCGGGCAAGTTTTTTACTGACCTTTTGGTATTCCCATTTAGTGCCAAGGAGGTTTCGGATCTCAACAGCATTGGCCTGTATCACACTGTCTTTTGCTTTCAGCGAATCGGAAAGTGCCCCGTAGGCCTGTTTGGTTTTATTGTGTTCGAGGATGACAGAATCCAATTCTTTCTGAAGATCTGTTTTCTCTAATTCTTTTTCCTGAATGAGTGATGTTAACTGCGTTCTTTGTCTGAATGTCCAGATGAACAGGATGAGAAGTGCGAGGATTAAAATACCGATGATGATCTTAAATGTCCGGCTATTTGAGTTTTGTTCCTCCATAGTAAGATATTTTTTGGATGATGCAAATATAGAATAAAAAAACAGGATGCCGGCTGTGGTATCCTGTTTTTAGGCTTCACTGAAGTGATTATTTTACTTTAATTTCTTTAACCACATCGCCATGCTCCCTTACGATCTCATTCAGCCACCATTTGGGATATCCCGGCTGATTTGGCATGACACCCTGACCGGTTCCGTTGGTCTGGAATTTACCATCCTTCTCTTTCTTGATGTTGCCGTCGATGTATTTCACGAGGAGGTATTCTCCAAGTTGTTTCCAGCGTGTAACAGTGCCATCACCGGTTTTTACCGAATAATTCGTGAGGAAAGCCCTTGCTCCGGCAGGATTTGTTTTGTACATCCCAGCAGCCTTCTGATCAATCTTCGCAGTCTGATCGATAAATCCCAGTTCGAGTTCACGCTGTACCTTCTGAATATCGACGATCATGGAATTATATCGTGTATAAGCCCAATTGGCAACCCAGTTGAATGTCCAGAAAGCGGAGGTTGGCGAATACTCCACCATGCTTCCGTTGCCTTCCGCGTAGGAATGGGGAACTTTCAGGATTCCGCAATACATGGGTGAGAATACGGTTGTGAAGGTGTCGTCGACGCCAAACCAGAAGATACCCCCGATCGGGTCAGGCAGCCAGGAACGGCTTTGAGCTACAAAAACAAAACCGGTTTGCTGGGTTGAGACAGCTCTTTCATTCACAAAATAATTGACACTGTCGGTAGTCCAGTACATCGGACGCCAAAGATAAGGACAGTTGAAAGGTCCAGCACTGAAGGTATTGTTCATGTCCATTTTGGTTCCTTCAAAATGATCACGCATCAGTTCCATGACATCATGAACAGAAACCTTCTTATCGGGCTTAATCCATAGTGGCATGCGGTTGATAGCATAGCCCCATTTCCCCTTGGTTACATTTCCCATGGCATAAGCCTCATACTGACCCATGCTGTTGTTAACGCGGTTGAACATTGCCCAGACCCTGCCTTCGCAAGCCCTTGCGCCACTGAATGTGACCGGAGCATAAGTATCGGAAAAACTGAATTCTTCATCTTTGCCGTCAAACCAACCCTTTGCACGGGCAAAAGTGATGACGTCTTTTGAATAGATGCAATTTTCAGGATCGTTCAGAGGGAACTGGGTGATACGTGCCTGGTTGGCATGAGCACAGATATACCCGTCGGGAATACGGCGTGCCACCCATACGGCGCCTTTTTCCTTTTCACCTTTGCTGATGATCTCAAAGATCCAGGCTTCATTTTTATCCGAAACTGATATGGATTCACCTTCACTGTAATAACCGTACTTTTCAACGAGGTCGGTCATTACCTGTAAAGCTTCACGTGCGGTTTTTGCGCGCTGCATTGCAAGATACATCATGGATCCATAGTCAATGATGGCTCCTGCCTGATGTTGCAGTTCTTCACGTCCTCCGTACGTAGTCTCTCCCAAGGCAACCTGGTATTCATTCATGTTTCCTACCACAGAGTAAGTACGACGAACCTGCGGGATCTTTCCAAGAAGCTTGCCGGTATCCCATTCATAAACATTTACCCAGGCTCCTGCAGGATAATCTTTGGCCGGCTTGTAATACAACTCCCCATAAAGGGTATGCGAATCGGCCGAATAGGTGATCATCACCGATCCGTCGGTCGTCGCCCCCTTCGTAAATAGAAAATTTGTACATGCTGACAATCGCAGCCCGGAACCTGCGATCATGAATAGCATCATTCCTGTTATTAATAATTGTTTTCTCATAATTTGATGATTTTATTGTTATGATTGGTTATGATTCATAAACACAAAGGTAAAAAAAAATATAAACCTGATCAAGGAACCTGTAACCCGGAAATCCGGAAATTAATTGATTTTTTCTGTTGGCAGTTTAAATGGGAAAAACGTTTAATTTTGTAAATCAGAATGCCATTTTATGACAAAAATATTACTACTGACTGGACTTCTTTTCCTGCCAGTTCTGATCTTTTCACAGGAGAAAGTGAAAAAAGCAAAAGCTGACACAACCGGAAGGATCTATCTGGATGCATCCGGGGGCATATCCATTCCCCTTGGATCCTATGCCAGTGGCGATCTGAACAATTCCGGTTCCGGGTTTGCTACCCTGGGTTTCCTGGGACAGGTCAACCTTGACTGGATCGGTAAAGACAATTATGGGTTAGGGCTACAGTATACCTTTCAGCACAACGTCCTGAAAAGTTTTGTGAAGGGTGAAAAACAGAAAGGATTAGATCAGCCTTTGGAGACAGGCTCATGGTCAAATCATTACATCATGGCTGGCCTCGTGGTTTTAAAGTTTTTTCATAAGGTTTATTTTGAAGGAAAAATCCTGGCGGGAGTCATTTTCTCCTCCAGTCCGATATTTAAAACGGTTGATCCTGAAACTCACAATCCTTCAAATAATACCGGAACCGGCTTTGCCTGGGGTATACAGGCGGGTGTGGGGTATGCGGTCTCTCCCCGTGTGACTGTGAAGGCGAGCCTTGAATACCTTGCAGGAAATCCCAAAATTCATCATCAGTCCGTCCAGCAAACCCTGGATACAGTAACTGGAACCATCATTTATTTCGCTCCGATCAACGCAGACACGAAAAGATCCATTTCATCGTTTCTTATTAAAACTGGCGTCGTGGTCAGACTTTCAAAATAAGTCTTATGAATTAGTTTCAAGCAATTCCTTTACTTCTTTATCTCATGTTCAGTAAAATTTTATTCTCCCTTATAATCCTGCAGTTTATTGTTCATCAGGCATTTTCCCAGGTGAGTGTCAAAGATTCCTCCATCGTTGCCCCGATGATTTATGCAACCTATGCTTATCAGTTACCGGGAGGTGATCTGGCAAAGCGGTTTGGAGGCAACTCCTCCATCGGGGGCGGATTTATGATAAAAACACGGTCGAACTGGCTGTTTGCTGCTGAAGGAAATTATCTCTTCGGGGGAACTGTAAAAAACGGCGACTCCCTATTGAAAAATATTGCGACACCCGAAGGCTTTGTTATTAATGCCAATGGCTTTTTTTCCGAAATCGGTTTCGCCGAAACCGGTTATAATGTTCTGGGAAAATTTGGTAAACTTTTCCCGGTGCTTTCCCCAAATCCAAACTCCGGCCCACTGGTCATGGTTGGAGGAGGTTACCTGCAGGACAAGATAAAGATCCACGATGGAGACAATACCGCACCGCAGCTTCAGGGAGATTATAAAAAGGGATATGACAGGTTGAACACCGGTTTTGTCTTATCCGGAACCGTCGGGTACCTTTACCTGAGTGATTCGCGGCTGATCAACTTCTTTGTCGGCTTTGAATTTATGCAGTCGTGGACCAAATACCGCCGGGCCAGGAATTTTGATACCGGGAAACAGGACAACAGTTCACTTTCCAGCCAGTTTTACGGGATCAAAGTAAAATGGATCATTCCGCTTTATAAAAGAAAACCGAAGGATTATTATCTTTATTAACCCCATCCCAGCCCCTCCCCATTTGTGGAGGGGAGTAAGGGGAGGGGCTGGGATGGGTAAAAAAATTTAATGTTTAACTCAACCGCTGTTTATCTTGTTTTTTCTCTACAACATATTCATTTTTTTATTTGTTTTGGGGATCCGGGTTGCTTCCCTTGTTAATGAAAAGGCAAAATTATGGGTGAACGGAAGGAAAGGCATTCTCGGAAAAATAGAAGAAGTACTCGCCGGTAACCATGACAAGAAAAAGATCGTCTGGTTTCATTGTGCCAGCCTCGGCGAATTTGAACAAGGCCGGCCGGTAATGGAGGCATTCCGGGAAACCATGCCGGATCACCGGATTTTTTTGACCTTCTTTTCTCCTTCCGGATACGAGATCCGGAAAAATTATCCCGGTGCGGATCATGTTTTCTATCTTCCGGCGGATACCGTAAGGATGGCAGCAAAATTTATTAAAGTCCTTTCTCCCGATATCGCCTTCTTCATAAAATATGAATACTGGTACAACTACCTGGCTGTTTTAAAGCAGCGCGGAATTCCCACATATATGGTCTCTGCCATCTTC
The DNA here is from genome assembly GCA_017882335.1 of Bacteroidales bacterium. Lineage (GTDB taxonomy): Bacteria > Bacteroidota > Bacteroidia > Bacteroidales > FEN-979 > FEN-979. The sequence goes on from JADGPR010000014.1 coordinate 41,301, forward strand.
CGGCCAACGCAGCCTTTTTTCAGATGGTATGGTTCCTGGTTCAGGAAGCAACTGAACAACCTGACCTGGTTTTTTGTGCAGGATGAAGATTCGGAAACCCTGCTCCGGAAGATCGGTATCCAACAGGTATCTGTTTCAGGAGATACACGATTTGACCGGGTAAGTGCCATCGCAATGCAGAAAAAACCGGTTGAAGGGATCGAAGAATTCTGTAAGGATTCCCTGGTAATACTTACAGGGAGTACCTGGCCGGAAGATGAAAAAATCCTCCTTCCATTCATTCTGGAAAACAAGGTGAAATTTAAATTCATCATTACCCCTCACGAGGTACATAAAGAAAGGGTTGACCTGTTGATGTCACGCCTGGGGCCTGGTGGTTTGCGCTTTTCACAGGAGAACGAAACAAATATCCGGGAAGCCCGCATTCTTGTGATCGATAGCATCGGGATCCTTGCCTCACTTTACCGGTATGCATTTATTTCCTTCGTTGGCGGTGGTTTTGGGGTGGGCATACACAACATCCTTGAACCGGCAGCCTTCGGTGTTCCCGTGATCTTCGGCCCCAACTATAAACGGTTCCGGGAGGCCCGGGATCTGATTTGTGAAGGTGGGGCGTACAGCATAAAAAGCGAAGAAGATTTCCGAACGGCGTTCGGTCGTATCACGGATATACCCGGTGAACGGGATCGTGCTTCCGGGATCTGCTCCGCATATGTCACCAGCCACAAAGGAGCTACCGCCCATATATTGAAACACTTCCATGGCTGAACACCGCAGGTTCGTTATCGGGGATATACACGGTTGCGTCCAAACCTTTCGATATCTTGTTGAGGAAGTGCTACAGCTGGGGCCTACTGACACCCTGTTCCTTCTTGGCGATATCATCGATCGCGGGCCAGGCAGTAAAGCGGTGATCGATTATATCATGGAACTTTCAGTTTCTTTAACCGTGCGACCGGTCATGGGAAATCATGAGTTCATGATGCTCCGGTCGCTGGAAGATGAAGATTTTTTCAGGAGATGGATCCAGAATGGTTGTGCGGAAACGCTGATCAGTTTTGGAGTGGATCCGTCCAGGATAAATGAGCGGGATTCTGTCTACCAGATACCCAGGGCTTACTTTGATTTCTTCAGGGATTGGCCGCTGTATGAAGAAACTAATGATTTTTTGTTCGTTCATGCAGGATTAGATGCCTTCAGCAAAGATCCCCTCGGCGATTTGCAAAGCCTGCTGTGGACACGCAAAGAGGATACGCCAGAGGATATTCTTAAAGGCAGGAAATTGATTCATGGCCATACCCCGGTAGCGTTATCCCAAATCCAGGAACGATTGCGGGATCCCGAAGCTAAAGTTTTAAATCTCGATGGAGGATGTGTTTATAACAAATACCGGGGACTGGGTAACCTGGTTGCTCTTGACCTTGATCAGATGAAGCTGCATTCAGTCAAAAACCGGGACTGATCTAAACAGGTTCAAATTCCTGGTTCCTCCGCATGGGCTGAAAGCCTGCTTCGCGGATGGCCTGTTGAATACCTTCCACGTCAAATTTATGAGTGGCACCGGCAACGGATACCACATTTTCCTCGATCATTATGGAGCCGAAATCGTTGGCGCCCGCATGCAGGCACAACTGCGCGGTTTCCTTTCCCACCGTCAGCCAGGAAGCCTGTATGTTCGGGATATTTGGAAGCATGATCCGGCTGATGGCGATCATCCGGATGTATTCTTCAGGTGTCACTTTATTCCGTATCCCAGATTTTTTCGCAAGCACGGTATCTTTATCCTGGAACGGCCATGGAATAAAAGAAATGAACCCTTTAACGGCGGCAGGTTTTTTTGCCTGTGTTTCCCGGATATGCACAAGGTGCGTCATCCGTTCGTACACCGTTTCGATGTGGCCGAACATCATGGTGGCAGAAGTGGTCAACCCCAGTTTGTGCGCCGACTTCATCACATCCAGCCATTCTCTGACAGTACACTTTACCGGGGATAAGATCTTCCTCACACGGTCGGAAAGAATTTCAGCGCCGGCTCCCGGCAGGCTGCTGAGCCCTGCCTCCATCAGTCTTTTCAATACCCCGGTATAACTAATAGAATCCATTTTTGCAAGATGAACGATCTCAGGAGGCCCCAGGGCATGGAGCCGTAGCCCAGGGAACATCTGTTTCAGGTTTTTGAACAGGTCGACATACCAATCGAGCCTCAGTTCAGGATGCAATCCTCCCTGCAGCAATAACTGGTCGCCGCCAATGCATTTCATCTCTTCGATCTTGGCTGCATATTCGTCGAGGGTGGTGATGTAAACCTGCTTGTTGCTGACGGGGCGGTAGAAGTTGCAGAATTTGCATCCCGAGATACAGGCATTGGTGATGTTTACATTCCGGTCGATGATCCAGGTGACTTTGTTTTCAGGATGATGGATCTTCCGCAGTTCATTGGCTGCATAAATCAGTTCCCCCAGTGGAAGGCGATGATACAATTCAAGCGCCTGGGCGGTATTCAGGAATTCCAGTCGCAGGGCTTTCTTGATCAGAAGATTCAGGTTCATTTTTCAGGGTTCGTGGCCGTATGGAAGATAAAAACGAAAAGGGCAATTTTTATTACCTTTGCGTGTAAATACAATCCCAAAAATACGAAAAAATCATGCATCCCGAAGTCGTAAAAATTTTCAGGATCCCGCCGAAGGCGAATATCATTTTCCTCACCCCGGCATCTGCAAATTTGCCCAAAGAATTTTTCAGCAAGGACGAGCTTTCTTATATTTCCCTTCAGCAGAAGAAAGAAAAACAGGATTTTTTCTCTTTCAACCGACTGGATTACTGGCTTTTTATCCAGGTGATCAAAGAAGAAGACAATCCACACAAGGGGAAAGAAAATTTGCGAAAATCGGGTGACAAGCTGGGATCATTGCTGAATGAGTTGAAACAACAGCAGATCATCCTCTATGATACGGCAAACCTGACTCATGAGACCCTGGCCTTTGCCGAAGGGCTGTTACTCGGACAATACCAATTTCTGAAATACAAGGGTAAAAAGGAGAAAGCAAACACGCTGGAAAAGATCCAAATCTTTTCCGGAAAGATAGAGAATCCGGAGATCCATGATCTGACGGCGGTCACAGATGCTGTATTTCGCTGCCGTACACTGATCAACGAGCCGAATTCTTTTCTCACGGCAAAAACCTTTGCCCGTGAAGTTGAAAAAATGGCAAAAGTCTGCGGCGCCAAGGTTGAAGTGCTCAATAAAAACAAGATCGAAGCGCTCCAGATGGGCGGTTTACTTGCGGTAAACAAAGGAAGTGAAGTGCCGCCCACGTTTACCATTATGGAGTGGAAACCGAAACAACCGGTGAATAAAAAACCTTTTGTATTTGTAGGAAAGGGCGTTGTTTTTGATTCCGGTGGAATGAACCTGAAACCTGGTGATTCGATGAGTACGATGAAAGAGGACATGTCGGGCGCTGCTGCCGTAGCTTCAGCCATCTACGCAATTGCCACTGCAGGCTTACCTGTACATGTCATCGGGTTGATGCCGGCAACTGACAACCGGCCGGGGCCAAAAGCCATTGTTCCCGGCGATATCATACACATGCAAAACGGGATGACCGTCGAAGTCCTGAACACCGATGCAGAAGGACGACTAATCCTGGCTGATGCACTACACCATGCCACGAAGTATCATCCTTCGCTGGTGATCGACTTAGCAACGCTTACAGGATCCGCCATCCGTGCAGTCGCCAGATATGGCATCGTAGCCATGCAGACGACAGCAGAGAAAGAGCTGGCATTGCTTAAAGAGTCAGGATGGGAAACCTATGAACGTCTTGTCGAATTTCCAAGTTGGGAAGAATATGGGGATGGGTTGAAATCGGATCTTGCCGACATGAAAAATATTGGCCCGGCGGAGGCCGGCGCGATCACTGCGGGGAAATTCCTGGAGAAATTTACAGGGTATCCCTATATCCATCTCGATATCGCAGGCCCGGCATTCCTTGATAAACGGGATTCTTACCGCGGACAGGGAGGAACAGGTGTCGGGGTAAGGTTGTTATTCGATTTTATCCGGAAAATTGCAAGACAAAAGATAAACTGATACGCACCATTGCACCACTGCACCACTGCACCATTGCACCACTGAAATTAGATATATATTTGCAAAAAGCAGAAAAATGAACCAACCCCCTGAAAAAGAACAAAGGATCAGAGTAGGCATTACGCATGGAGATATGAATGGCATAGGCTATGAGGTTATTATCAAAACACTGCAGGATCAGCGACTGATGGAAACCTATACCATGATCGTTTATGGATCCTCGAAAGTTGCATCTTACCATAGGAAAACCTTAAATATCAACGATTTTAATTTCAACCTTGTAAAAAAAGCCGACCTGGCGCATCCCCGGCGTCCCAACATCGTGAACATCGTGGAAGATGAGGTCAAGATCGACCTTGGAAAATCAACACCCATTGCGGGAGAACTTTCATTACTCTCACTGGAAATGGCCATCAACGATCTGCTGAGCCATAATATTGACCTGATCGTGACGGCTCCAATCAATAAACAGAACATCCAATCCCCCGGTTTTTCTTTTCCCGGCCACACCGAATATCTGGCACAAAAAGCGGGTGTATCCGATTATCTAATGCTCATGGTCAGCAATACTGTGCGCATCGGAGTGATCACCGGGCACATTCCACTCGACAAGGTCACCTCATCTTTGACGGAAGACTTGGTCATGCGTAAGATTAACATCATGAACCATTCACTGATGCGTGATTTCGGCATTCAGAAACCACGGATTGCGGTACTTGCTTTGAACCCGCATGCCGGTGATAACGGACTGATCGGGAATGAAGATAATACCATCCTGAAACCGGCAATTGAAAAAGCCTATCAACAGCAAACTCTGGTATTTGGACCTTATCCGGCAGACGGATTTTTTGGTTCGGGGACCTTCCACCATTTTGATGGTATTCTTGCAGTTTACCATGACCAGGGAATGGTTCCATTTAAACTGCTTTCCTTTGATGAAGGTGTCAATTTTACTGCTGGTTTGCCTTTCGTCAGGACATCTCCGGCGCATGGAACTGCGTATGAACTTGCCGGGAAAAATGAAGCAAGCCCCGAAGCCTTCCGCAATGCCGTTTACCTGGCAGGTACGATCTACAACAACCGCCTTGCATACGATGAGCTGCAGGCGAATGCTTTAAATCCAAAACCGGTTGAACCCGAAAGCCCCCAGCAATAATGGATCTTTCGTATTCCCTTTCTGATGTTGCATTCCACACGAATGGAACCCTTTTCACAGCAAGGGAAGAACCTGTTTACATTAAGGAGATCCTCATCGACAGCCGGCACCTCGTTCACCCGGAGTCGACGCTCTTCGTTGCAATAGTTTCCGGAAGGAATGACGGGCACCGGTACATCGCTGAACTATATGAGAAAGGCGTCAGGAACTTCCTGGTTTCTGCCTTGCCTGATCAACCCAAAGCCCATTCCGGGAAAAGAAATAATTCGAAAAATATCGTTTCCCTGGCCAACTTTATCCTCGTCGACAATACGCTGGAAGCCCTTCAGAAGCTGGGCACTTCTCACCGTTCCCGCTTCAGTATTCCTGTCATCGGCATCACCGGCAGCAACGGAAAAACCATTGTGAAAGAATGGTTGTTTCAACTGATGAACCGGGATAAGAAAATTGTCAGAAGTCCTAAAAGTTACAATTCCCAGATTGGCGTCCCGCTCTCGGTCTGGAAAATGGAACCTGATAACGACCTTGCATTATTTGAAGCCGGGATCTCCCTGCCGGGTGAGATGGAAAAACTGGAACCCATCATCCGTCCAACCATCGGGATCTTCACCAATATAGGGCATGCCCATGATGAAGGTTTCCGGGATCTCAACCAGAAAGTGGAAGAAAAACTCAAACTTTTTGTTAACTCCGGCACGCTGGTCTTTTGCAGGGATCATGAGTTGATTCACGACAAAGTGATGCAGGAGGCTTCATTGGAACAGGTAACAAAATTCACCTGGAGCCGGAAACAGGAATCCGACCTGCAGATCATACGGATCTCCTCCGGCAAATCATCGGAAACCACAATCACTGGAATTTTCAAAAACAAGGAACAATCTATTACCATTCCCTTTATCGATGAAGCCTCCATCGAAAATGCAATTCATTGCTGGGCGCTGATGCTCTTCCTGGGATATGAGGCTGATATTATCTCCACCCGGATGAAAGCACTGGTTCCCATTGCCATGCGCCTGGAGCTCAAAGAGGCCATCAACCATTGTTCACTGGTCAACGACAGTTACAATTCCGATATCAACTCACTGGGAATCGCCCTTGATTTCCTGAACCAGCAGACCCAGCACACGAAGAAAACCGTCATCCTTTCGGATATCCTTCAGAGTGGCCGCGACCCGGATAGCCTTTACCGGGAAATCTCCGGTATCCTCATGGGCAAAGGTATTTCCAGGATCATCGGCATCGGGAATGAGATTAGCCGGCAGTCAGGCCAATTCCCCATGGAAAAAACGTTTTATGCCACCACAAGCGATTTTTTTGATCGTTTTCCCTTTTCTTCTTTACGGGATGAGTCGATCCTGCTGAAAGGCGCCCGTATCTTCGAGTTTGAACGGATCGGCTATGCCCTTCAACAAAAGTCGCACGAAACAATCCTCGAGATCCATCTCGATGCCCTGGTTCACAATCTCAACTATTACCGTTCAAAGCTGAAACCGGGAACCAGGACCATGGCCATGGTGAAGGCTTTCTCTTACGGCAGCGGCAGTTTTGAAATCGCCAACCTGTTGCAGTTCCATCACGTGGATTACCTTGCCGTAGCCTATGCCGATGAGGGTGTCGAACTTCGCAAAACCGGTATTACATTACCTATCATGGTAATGAACCCGGAAGAACAGAGTTTTGACTTGCTCTTACAGTACAACCTGGAACCTGAAATTTATAACTTCCGTGTATTGGAGATGCTCGAACGGGCGATCCCTGAGAACCAGGGAGAATCGAAGATCCCGGTACCGGTTCACCTGAAAATAGATACCGGTATGCACCGGCTGGGATTTGACCCTTCAGAAGTTGACAGTTTGGTCCAACGGTTGAAAAAAAATCCAGAAATTCGGGTGCAATCTGTATTTTCACATCTTGCTGCGAGTGAAGACCCGGCTGAAGATGATTTTACCAGGAGCCAGATCGACTGTTTAAAAGCAACTGCTGAAAAAATTCAAACCAGCCTGGGCTATTCTTTTCTAATGCACATCCTGAATTCTGCCGGTATCAGCCGGTTCCCTGATGCCCAGATGGGGATGGTCCGGCTTGGGATCGGGTTGTATGGAGTTGGGTTCAACGAGGAAGAACAACACAACCTGAGCAACGTCAGTACACTCAAAACCATCATTTCTCAGATCAAGAATGTAAAAGCAGGAAATACCATCGGGTATAACCGGAAAGGAGTAGCACTGGAAGACCGGGTAATCGCCATTCTTCCCATCGGGTATGCCGACGGATTCAGCCGAAGGCTTGGCAATGGCGCCGGAAAAGTGATGATCAAAGGATTTCCCGCAAAAACCATTGGAAATATCAGCATGGATACTTGTATGGTAGATATCACAGAACTGTCTTCCTCACCGGATTCTTTTGATATCCGGGAAGGGGATGAGGTGATCGTTTTCGGAGATGCCTATCCTATTGCACAACTGGCCCGTGACCTTGACACCATTCCATATGAGATCCTGACCAGTATTTCGCGAAGGGTGAAAAGGGTTTATTTCTTTGAATGACCTTCCTCTATAGGAAAATTCTTACTTTTGAAAAGGTAATATTCTCGAACTATGAGTGCTCAAAAGCTGTCGGTACTGATTCCTGCATACAATGAAGCCCGGACCATTCACCTGATCCTTGATAAGATACTGGACGTGAAGCTGGATGGCGATATAACCAAGGAATTGATCATCGTGAATGACCATAGCAGTGATGAAACGGAACAGGTTATTACTGAATATATCCGCCAACATCCCGAAGCTGATATCCGGTTGTTTAATCAGCCGGTCAACATGGGCAAAGGCGCAGCGCTTCATAAAGGAATTGAGCTTGCTACCGGCGATTTCATCATCATCCAGGATGCCGACCTTGAATACGACCCGCAGGAATACAATATTCTCCTTAAACCTATGCTGGACGGCGTTGCAGATGTTGTTTACGGATCCCGATTCATAGGCGGTAACCCGCATCGGATCCTGTTTTTCTGGCATTCTGTCGGAAACCGGATCCTGACTTTTCTCTCCAATATGTTCACAAACTTGAACCTTACGGATATGGAGACCTGCTATAAACTCTTCCGGGCTGAAATCATCAAGAAAATTTATTTTAAAGAAAACAGATTCGGTTTCGAACCGGAAGTCACTTCCAAGATCTCACGCTTTAAGGGAATCCGAATTTATGAAGTGGGGATTTCCTATTACGGAAGAACCTATAATGAAGGGAAGAAAATCGGAATGAAAGATGCAATTCGAGCTGTATACTGTTTGTTAAAGTATAACATCTTCCAAAAAAGGCACCTCAGGTAATCAGATGAAAACAAATGTCAGGAAGGCCGGTACACGAGAATTACTGTTTTTTTTGAGTTTGTTTCTCTTTTCATCTGTCGTGACCCTGATAGCAAACCAGGGTCGCGGAATCCTGAACAGTCAAAGTGAGATCTTTGCTGACAGGGCCGGGTACTATATTTACCTTCCCGCTACATTTTTTTATCATTTTGATGCCAATAAGAGTCCACAGGGAATTGATGAAAAAACCGGATACGGGTTTAATATAGATCGTAACCATAATAAAATTACGACCCAATATTTTTATGGAGTTTCATTCCTGGTCTCTCCCTTTTTTATGATCGCCCATGCTGTTTCTGCAGTAACTGGTGATGATGAACTCGGTGGCTTTTCCTGGATCTATAATAAGATCTTAAATTTGGCTGCGGTTTTTTACCTTGTTCTTGGCTTGTTTTTTCTAAAGAGATTCCTGAAAAACTATTTCCCGGAACACCTTCAGTATATCCTTGTTCTATTGACATTCCTGGGAACCAACCTCTTCTTTTACTCCATCATAGATACCCTGATGTCGCACGTTTATTCCTTTTTTGCCATCTCCGTTTTTCTTTATGCGATGAAAGAGTTTCTGATTGATACATCAAGGTACCGGTATTTTCTGCTGATGGCATTTGCCTTTGCTCTGATGTTCATTATCCGTCCTACCAATTGCCTGATCGGTGTGATTTTTCCATTCTGGGATACCATGAACAGGAAAGAAATAGCGGACAGGTTAAAACTGATCTTTTACCCGAAATATATTCTTCCGTTTCTGTTGATCATAGTTCTAATGTTCATTCCACAATTGATCTTCTGGAAAATAATGCGCGGGTCTTTCCTTTATCTTAAATACGGGGAAGGGTTTCCTTTCTGGAACCATCCGAGATTCATCGAAGTATGGTTCTCAACCCTCAATGGTCTTGTCCCCTGGAGTCCGCTTATCTTGTTGTTCATCGTCGGCATGTTCTTCATGATCTTTACGAGGATTAATAATGGGATATTGATTCTAATCTTTTTTCTGTTGGTTTCTTATATGGCTGCATCCTATAAATTCTGGTTCTATGGATGTGGTTACGGACATCGAGCTTTTGTGGAGTTCTACCCGGTTTTTTGTATTCCTTTCGGATTCCTGACGGGAAAGATCCTGGATTCAAAAAAAAGAATTTTAAAGATTTCATTTGTGCTGGTGGTAATTTGTATGACTTCTTTCAATTTCAGTTTATCCCTCGTTGCAAACAGATGTAATTTCAGTTCAACCTGGGATTGGGATTATTACGTCTGGCAGTTAAACAGGATTTACATCATTCCGGAATCAATCTTATCTTACACTTTCAGGAATGATTTTGAAAATACAGCTATTAACAATTACAATGGAACCACTGTAACGGATTCTATTAGTAATTCAGGCTTATGGAGCGCTGTACTCGATAAAAATCATGAAATTTGTTGCAAACATTCGGCTTTTGTGCGGGATTTCAAAGGGGAATTTCTCAAATCCATAACGGTTCAGCTTATGGTGAAAAAGGTGAAGCCCGGCCCAGTCAATGCGTTACTGGTCTGTTCCTTTGAAAAGAACGATACAGTGTATAACACGCAGTCACAGCCGTTGGAACCGTTTATCGGGTACACGCGTTCCTGGCTTACTGTTTTCAAAACATTCCGGGTTCCGGATGGATTATCTGGAGATACACAGATAAGTATCTATGTGTGGAACAAGGAAAGGAACTCTTTTTTTGTGGATGATTTTAGGATCACATATGAATAACTATATGAGTTTGAAAATGAAGTTATCAATATTCTTTCGAAAAAACTTTAGGTATAAAAGCGCCTTCCTGACTTTTTTTCTGATCTTTTTCATTCTGTTCCTTGTTCATTGTTTCGCTACCTCCGGGAAATTTCATGTCTTTGAATATTTGGTTTATCTTGGGATTTTTGGTGCCGGACTATGGTTCATCCGGGCGACCCTCCTGTTTTTTGTTTCGGAAAATGTTACATCAGGAACACTTATTCTCATTGTTTTCGGCTCAAATCTTTTTTACCTGGCCGGAGTAGAGCATCTCCTGCAGCCAATTCTGCTTTTCTCTTTGTACGCAGGTGTCATCTATATTACGGCTTCCGCATACCGGTCACCCCGGATTTTAAAAATAATATTACTGGGAGTGATTTCCGGGCTTGTCATCCTGACGCAGCCAATGGGGTATGTTGTTCTTCTTATTCCGCTTTTATGGGGTATTCATGATAAAAAGAGTGTTCTCGAAAATTGTTCGGGAATCCGGAAAAACGACCGGAATATTTTAATCTTTGTAAACATCCTCCTTCTCATGATCTTCATTGCGGTTGTTTTTCTGAAGATCAGTCCGGGTGAAATCGGATTCTTGGATTTCCGGATTCCCGGAGTGTTCTATTTAAATTTCCGGTACCTGTGGAATAATTTGTTTTCTTTTGATCATGGCTGGCTGATCTATTCCCCGGCGATGCTGTTTGCTGCAATTGGCTTTTATTTCCTGGCAGAGCGCAAAAGGGAAATCTTCCTTTCAATTTTTGTCGTCTGTGTCGTGGAGATCCTGGCAGAATCGTGCTGGACTAAATTAGGGAAAACAGAGGTATTCGGACAGATCGCCTTTGTCCAGCTGATCGCTTTACTTTCACTTCCAACTGCTTTTTTTCTGAAAGTTATTGCTGAAAAGAAGGGAATCACACCTTTTTTTATCGCTATAATTTGCGCCTTTTTTATCGTACTGAATCTTTTTCAAACCTGGCAATACGATACGGGGATCATCCTGAAATCTGATATGACTCCTGATATTTATTGCAATGTATTCGGACGTACCGATGTCAAGGAAATTGAAAAACTGCGGATGGCGGAAAATCAGCCTGATTTATCATTGACCCTGAATGAAAAATCTAAATTCACCAGCACAGTTCTGGCTTTTTATGATTTTGAAGATACCACAATGAGTTATAAAAACCAACTTGAATCAACCTATTCAAAAAGCGGTAAACATGCCTTTAAGTTGGAGAAAACCGGGCCGTTCTCTCCGGCTTTGAAGAGGCCATATGCTGAACTTACGACGAAAGAAAATGTCATAGCAAGGATCACCGTGTCGGTTTTTTCTCCTGTTGACGATGCGTTTAAAGATGGATACCTTGTGTTTTCTTCAATTCACGACGGAGTTACTTTTCGATATCAGAATTTAATCATGAGA
>JADGPR010000105.1 GCA_017882335.1 Bacteroidales bacterium
TTGAAAGCAATAGTTACAAAATTCTCCCTTCAAGCCTCACTTGCTTTAACACAGGCGGAACCAATCCTTACGGACAACCTTTTAAAAAAAGGGTTGATGTTACGAAAGGAGCCGTTCAGCCACTTTGGATTGGTATAGATATTCCTGAAAATATTCCCGCCGGAATTTACAAAGGATTAATCACTGTAAATCCCGAAAACGCTGATCCACAGACTGTGGAGGTCAACCTTAAAATCGGGGACAAAGTTTTGACAGACCGCGGCGACAGCGAACCATGGAGACACTCTCGTCTGCGTTGGTTAAATTCGACATTGGGGATCGACGATAAACCCACAAAACCCTATGAAGCTATTGAATTTTTGGGCGATAATGTTTATAGGCTTACCGATAAAAAATTGAAGATTGAAAGCAACGGGATGCCGGGGTCAATTCAGGTTGCAGGGACAGAAATATTGGCGCATCCCCTCTCTTTTGTTGTCGAAACAGAATACGGAATTGAACAATTTTCTTTTCCGGAAGACGTTATCCTGTTGAAAAACGAGCCGGGAGTAAAAAGCGGATCATGGAAAAGTCACTCAAGAAATATTGAGTTGACAGGCACTGGTGTAATTGAATCAGATGGTTACATCAACTTTAAAATTCAAATAAAGGCTTTGAATGATATCAGTTTGAACGATATCAGGCTCGAAATACCATTTGCAGGCGATATAGCTCAATACATGATGGGAATGGGATTACCGGGAACCACAGTTCCGCAGTCGCACCAGGCCAAATGGAAAGGCCCATACGACAGTTTTTGGATAGGAAATACAAATGCAGGAATCTGGTGCGAACTCAGGGGCGGAAGTTACAATGGTCCGCTACTTAACCTTTATCATCCGGCCCCTCCGGGATCATGGTTTAACAATGACAACGGCGGCTTCAGAATTGAAAAAGACGCAAACGAAACAAAGGCAGTTGTTTACAGCGGAAAGCGGGAACTAAAAAGCGGAGAAAACCTTGACTTTGAGTGGTCTTTACTCATTACCCCCGTGAAAAAAATCAACTATCGGAGCCAGTTTCTCGACAGGTATTATCACAATGGCAGCAAACCGTTACCTTCGGATGAAGATCTGGCCAGTGGCATAAAAATAGTAAACCTGCACCATGCCAGCAACTATAACCCACACATCAATTATCCTTTTATTGCTGTGGATTCGATGAAGTGGTTTGTTGAAAAAATGCACAACAAAGGAGAAAAAGTAAAAATTTATTATACCATTCGCGAGCTCACCAATTATACGACCGAGATATGGGCGCTCCGGAGCCTTGGGAACGAAATACTGGGCAACGGCAATGGCGGCGGTTTTACCTGGTTGCGCGAACACCTTATCGACGGGTACATGCCGCAGTGGTACCAGCACTTCCCGGACAAAAGTGCTGACGCATCAATTGTTAATGCCCCCGGTGATTCGCGCTGGTACAATTATTACATTGAGGGACTGGCCTGGCTGGTCAGAAACGTAGATATTGACGGGCTTTACCTCGATGATGTGTCGTACGACCGGAGGACAGTCAAACGAATCAGGAAAGTATTGGACAACGAAAAACCGGGCTGCCTCATCGATCTGCATTCCAATACAGGTTTTTCAAAAGGACCTGCGACACAATACGCCGAGTATTTCCCATATATCGATAAAATCTGGTTTGGTGAAAGTTTTTTATACGATAAAATGCCACCTGAAAACTGGCTCGTTGAAGTGTCGGGTATCCCGTTCGGGTTGATGGGCGATATGCTTCAAGGCGGGGGAAACCGCTGGTTGGGAATGGTTTACGGAATGACAGTACGTTATCCATGGACAACCGAGGGCGTAAAGTGTGACCCGCGCCCTGTATGGAAAATATGGGATAAATTCGGGATTGAATCTTCAACCATGAAAGGATACTGGGAAAAAAATTGTCCTGTCAGGACAAATCATCCCGAAATATATGCAACAATATATCAAAAAGAGCGAGAATCCTTGATTTCTGTTGCAAGCTGGGCTGACAAACCAATCAAATTTTTATTTCAGTTTGACTGGAAAATTCTGGGGATCGATCCGGGGAAAGCAATCCTGGTTGCTCCTGACATAAAGGATTTTCAGCAAGAAAACATTTTCAACCCCGGCGATTCAATCCCGATTGAACCAAAGAAAGGATGGTTGCTATATCTCCGTGAAACAAACCGATAAAATTAAATACAATGAAAAAAATACTCTTGTGGCTGATTGCAGTTATTTGCACGGCAAATTCAAATCTTATTTTTGCCCAAACGGCACAAATCTCTGAAAAACAAATCTCGCTGCTGACCTACCCTTTTTCAGACCCTGACCCGGTACCGGTGCCCGGAAAGATTTATCCTTATTTTCGCTTCGAAGGTTATTCCGGTAAAGGAGAAGTGCGTAACTGGAAAATGGTAGAAATGGAAAACGATTACATCAAACTTTGGGTTGTCCCCGACATTGGAGGTAAAATCTGGGGAGCTATCGAAAAGTCGACAGGGAAAGAATTCATCTATTATAACCATGCGGTAAAATTTCGTGATGTGGCTATGCGCGGTCCATGGACTTCCGGAGGAATTGAGATGAACTTTGGGGTTATCGGCCATGCGCCTACCTGCTCCACCCCTGTTGATTATATTATCCGTAAGAATGACGACGGCAGTGTCAGTTGTTTTATCGGGGCCATCGACCTTCCTTCGCGCACACGCTGGAGTGTCGAAATAAACTTGCCCAAAGACAAAGCGTATTTTATAACCCGTTCAGTTTGGGACAATCCCACAGGGCTGGAACAATCATATTATCACTGGATGAATTTGGGAATAAAAACTGCCGGTAACCTTGAATACATATTCCCGGGGAATTACCACCTGGGACATGACGGGAAATATTTCCCCTGGCCAGTCGATGAACAGGGTCGCAAGATCAATTTTTATGAGAACAATAATTTCGGAAGCTACAAATCATATCATGTATTCGGTGGAGCAACAGGTTTTTATGGGGCTTACTGGCACGATGATGATTTTGGTTTTGTGCATTATTCTTCGTATGATGAAAAGCCAGGTAAGAAAGTCTGGATTTGGGGACTTTCAGATGAAGGAATGATTTGGGAAAAGCTTTTAACTGACACAGATGGACAATACACCGAACTCCAGTCGGGGAGGTTGTTTAACCAGGCTGCCGAAGGAAGTAGTATTACACCTTTTAAAAACAGGGGATTTGCCCCCGGGTTAACCGACGAATGGACTGAATACTGGTTCCCGGTGAAGCAAACACAAGGGCTAAAATTCGCTCATCCATCAGGATCGGTAAATCTTCAGCAAAAGGGGAGCACATTCAGTTTATGGTTCTGTCCGAATGAGAAGACCGACGGAAACCTGGAAGTCAGAGACAGCAGTAAAGTGGTTTTTACGAAAGAAATCCATTCCGGTCCTATGCAGGTCGTAACAGAATCTTTTAAATACAACGGAAGTTTTAATAATCTGAGCATCTGGATGGAAAACGAAATGCTTTTTGACGCCGACCAGGAAAAATATCTATTAAAGCGCCCGGTTGAGTCGCCGGCCGGATTTAACTGGGAAACGGCCTATGGTCATTATCTGAAAGGAAAAGAACAGGAACGGCAACGTTTATATAAAACTGCCGGAGAAGAATACAACAAGGCGCTTGAGGTCGAACCGTGGTTTGTACCTGCTTTGACGGGAATGGCCAATCTGTCGTACCGGAAAACCGACTACAGTACTTCCCTGGAATATTCGTTAAAAGCGCTTTCGGTTGATACGTATGATGCTGATGCCAACATGATCTACGGATTGGCAAGGCTAGCCCTGGGCGATACCATTTCGGCCATCGATGGCTTTTCCATTGCATCGGCTAACAATTCCCAACGAAGCGCTGCGTACAATGCCCTCGCTTCAGTTTTTCTGAGAAAGGGCGATTACAGGGAAGCTCTTTCCTATGCTGAAAAAAGCCTCGTATTTAACCAAATCGGTTCAGAAGCTATTCAGCTGAAGATCCTCTGTCTCCGAAAACTTGGAATGCAGGAAGATGCAGGTAATGAGCTAACTAAATTAGATAAGAAAGACCCGCTAAATCATTTCATCCGGTTTGAAAGATTTCTTACTGTTCCTTCTTCTGAAAATAAATCACTGGCTCAGAAATACATTACCAACGAGCTGCCCCACGAAACCTATCTGGAATATGCACTGTGGTATTTCCGGAACGGGCAATTATCCGATGCGTTGAAGGTTCTGGAACTGACACCTGAAAATCATCCGGTTGTTCTCCTCTGGGAAGGCTATCTTAATCATCTGGAAGGAAAAGAGCAGCTGGCTTCTGCTGCCTTGGCAAAAGCGCTTCAGATCAGTCCTCAGTTCGTTTTTCCTTTTCGGCCAGAAACTCTGAAACCGTTGGAATGGGCGCAAAAACTGTCGGATAACTGGATAATAAATTATTACGCCGGATTGGTTTATCTGAATGCCGGAGCTGAAGAAAAAGTCCGGAGTTTGTTGAACAGTTGCGGGGATAAACCTGATTTTTATCCGTTCTACATTGCCCGTTCCCGGCTTGCTGATGCAGGAAACCAACAGACGCAAACCGATGTTGAAAGAGCAATGGCGCTTGCAGGGAATGACTGGCGGGCAGGCTTATTTGCCTCGAAATTTTATCTGGCCGGGGGCAACATCCTGAAAGCAGAAGAACTGGCCCGGAACTTTTACGGGAAAAATCCTCAAAACTATTACCTGGGATTGCACTATGCTAAAGTGCTGGAACTGAACAAAAACTATTCAGCGTGTGTCAGTTTACTTCAAAAAATCCAGGTATTACCTAATGAAGGAGCCACCGAAGGACGGACAATCTGGCGAAATGCGAACATCGGGAACGCATTGGACTGGATGAAAACCAAAAAATACCGGAAAGCACTTGAAAGTATCGGTTTGGCACGGCAATGGCCTGCGAATCTGGGTATGGGGAAACCCTATCTGGTGGATGAACGGCTTGAAGATTTTATCGCGCTGCAGTGTTATAAGAAACTGAAAGACAACCGGTCTGCAGGAGAAATGAAGAACAAAATCACTGGCAAATCAGGGCAGAAGAACTTATCATTCGATACAAATGACTTTCTGACTGCCTGGGTGTTAAAAGAGACAGGGAATAAACCTGAAGGAGATCAGGTAATGAACGGGTTGCTCACGAAAAGTCCTTCATCCAAAAGTGTTCAGTGGTGCAACGCAGTTTATTCCGGTGACTTGGAGCTGGCTAAAACCATTGGCAAAGAGGTTGACGGGAATGATCAAACTTTTCTTTTCCTGAACAGGTTGTTTAATGAAAAAATAGTACAAAAATTATCAATAACGAAATAATAAAAAGATACATAACATGATAAAAGCAAGATATTTACTTCTTTTCATTTTACTGAATAACACGCTCATAGTTTTGGCACAAAAAAACAATTTGCCTGAATTACCGAAATCCTGCTACAACCTCGTTTTACACGCGCCTATAATTTCATGGGACGAAGCAATACCTTTAGGTAATGGGTTGATGGGCGGACTTTTGTGGGGTGAAACCAACACTATTCGTTTGTCATTAGACAGGGGCGATTTGTGGGATGAGCGGACCAATGGAGGAGATAAATGGTGGAAAA